>JBKJXJ010000023.1:0-5870 GCA_046716125.1 Candidatus Eiseniibacteriota bacterium | reverse complement strand
TCGGCCGGCACGTAGATCGCCTGCACCGAGGTGATCGAGCCCTTGCGGGTCGTCGTGATCCGCTCCTGGAGCGCCCCCATCTCGGTCGATAGCGTGGGCTGGTAGCCGACCGCGCTCGGCATGCGGCCCAGGAGCGCCGACACTTCCGAGCCCGCCTGGGTGAACCGGAAGATGTTGTCCACGAAGAACAGCACGTCCTTGCCCTGCTCGTCGCGGAAGTATTCGGCCATCGTGACGCCGGTCAGGCCGACCCGCAGCCGCGCCCCGGGCGGCTCGTTCATCTGGCCGAACACCATCACGGTCTTGGCGATGACGCCCGACTCGGTCATCTCGCGATAGAGGTCGTTGCCTTCGCGCGTGCGCTCGCCCACTCCGGCGAATACCGAGAACCCGCCGTGCTGGGTGGCGATGTTGCGGATCAGCTCCTGGATCAGCACGGTCTTGCCGACGCCGGCGCCGCCGAAGAGGCCGACCTTGCCGCCGCGCTGGTAGGGCGCCAGCAGGTCCACGACCTTGATGCCGGTCTCGAACAGCTGCTTTTCGACCTGTTGCTCGGCAAACGTCGGCGAGAGCCGGTGGATCGGAAGCCGCTTCTCGGTCTTGACCGGCCCCTTGCCGTCGATCGTGTCGCCGACCAGGTTGAAGATGCGGCCCAGGCACTCCTCGCCCACCGGCACCGTGATCGGCGCTCCGGTGTCGGTCGCGGCCATGCCGCGCACCAGGCCGTCGGTCGAGTCCATGGCGATGCAGCGGACCACGTTGTCGCCGACATGGAGCGCCACCTCCACGGTCAGGCGGATGTTCCTCGCCGTATCCTCGATGATGATGGCGTTGTAGATCTGCGGCAGATGCTCCGCGTCGAACGCCAGGTCCACCGTGGGTCCGATCACCTGTACGACTTTGCCGACATTCATCGTTGGCTCCTGTGCATGAGTCAGCCGGACCGCACGTGGTCCGGTC
Source organism: Candidatus Eiseniibacteriota bacterium (assembly GCA_046716125.1). Lineage (GTDB taxonomy): Bacteria > Eisenbacteria > RBG-16-71-46 > RBG-16-71-46 > RBG-16-71-46 > WS-11. The sequence goes on along the minus strand of JBKJXJ010000023.1, from coordinate 4,910 downwards.
GGGGTTCCCTAGTTCAACGCTTCGGCGCCGCCGACCAGCTCGGCGATCTCACGCGTGATCGCCGCCTGGCGAAGCCGGTTGCGGGTCAGTGTCAGGCCGTCCACGAGCTCGCCCGCGTTCTTGCGAGCCGAGCCCATCGCAACCATCCGGGCCGAGTGCTCGGAAGCGAGCGCGTCGGCCATCGCCGCGTAGAGCTTGGCGGTCGCATAGCGCGGCACCAGCTCGGCGAAGATGGTCTCGGCGTCGGGCTCGAACAGGATGCCGCGATCCGTGCCGCCGGCCGGCGCGTCACCGCCCACCGGCAGAAACAGCTCGGTCTGCACCTTGCGGACGATGGCGTTGACGTAGTGGGTGTAGATGACTTCGACGCGATCGGCCCGGCCGCTGATGAACAGCTCCGAGAGCTCGGTGGTCAGCGTGCGCGCCAGATCGAGGCTCGCTTCGGCCGGGATGTCGGTATGCACGGAGAGCACCGGCATGTGGCGGCGGCGGAAGTAGTCGCGGCCCTTGCGCCCGACCACGACCAGCTGGATCGAGCCCGCCGGCGCCTGCCGCACGCGCTGCTCGGCCGCGCGCAGGACATTGATGTTGTACGTCCCGGCGAACCCGCGATCCGCGGTCACGACCACCAGCACCGTGGTCTTGACGGGTCGGACCTTGAACAGCGGATGTTCCATCTCGGCCGCCGCACCGGCGATGCTCGAGAGCACCTCGGTGATCTTCCGCGCGTATGGGGTCGCGGCCTGCGCCCGTCCATGCGCTCGACGCAGCTTCGCAGCGGCCACCATCTCCATGGCCTTGAAGATCTGCTGCATGCTCCTGGTCGAGCGGATGCGGCGCCGGAGGTCTTTCAGCGATGCCATGCGTTCACGCCTTGAACTGCAGCTTGAAGGCCTTGCAGGCCTCGTTGAGGCGCCGCTGGTCCTCGTCGGACATGGCCTTGGTCGTACGGACGTTGTGCGCGACTTCGGAGTAGTCCTTCGCCACGAACGCGAGCCACTCGCTCTCGAAGCGGCGCACGGCGAGCACCGGCACGTCGTCGAGATACCCGTTGGCGCCGGCCCAGATCGAGATGACCTGCTGTTCGACCGGCATCGGGCTGAACTGCCCCTGCTTCAGGAGCTCGACCATGCGCTCGCCGCGCGTGATCTGCGCCTGAGTGGCCTTGTCGAGGTCGGAGCCGAACTGGGCGAACGCGGCGAGTGCGCGGTACTGCGCGAGGTCGAGCCGCAGGCGCCCGGCGACCTGGCGCATCGCCTTGATCTGGGCGTTGCCGCCGACGCGCGAGACCGAGATGCCGACGTTGATGGCGGGCCTTACGCCGGCGTAGAACAGATCGCCTTCGAGGAAGATCTGCCCGTCGGTGATCGAGATGACGTTGGTCGGGATGTAAGCCGAGACGTCGCCGGCCTGGGTCTCGATGAACGGGAGTGCCGTCAGCGAGCCGCCGCCTTTCTCGTCCGAGAGCTTGCAGGCGCGCTCGAGCAGGCGGGAGTGGAGGTAGAACACATCGCCCGGGTAGGCCTCGCGGCCCGGCGGGCGGCGCAGCAGGAGTGCCAACTGCCGGTAGGCGGTCGCGTGCTTCGAGAGATCGTCGTAGATGCACAGCGCGTGGCCGCCGCTGTACGTGAACTCCTCGGCCATCGAGACGCCGGCGTAGGGGGCGATGTACTGGAGCGGCGCCGGCTCCGAGGCCGAGGCGGTCACCACGATCGTGTACTCCATCGCCCCGTGCTTCTCGAGGATGCCGACGACGTTGGCGACCGTGGACTCCTTCTGCCCGATCGCGACGTAGACGCAGATGACCCCGGTGCCTTTCTGATTGATGATCGTGTCGAGCGCGATCGTGGTCTTGCCGGTCTGGCGGTCGCCGATGATCAGCTCGCGCTGGCCGCGCCCGATCGGGATCATCGAGTCGATCGCCTTGATGCCGGTCTGGAGCGGCTCCTTCACCGGCTGGCGGTCGATGACGCCCGGCGCCTTGAACTCGATGTTGCGGAACTTGTCCGAACCGATCGGACCCTTGCCGTCCACCGGCTCGCCCAGCGCGTTCACCACGCGCCCGATCATCGTCTTGCCGACCGGCACTGAGGCGATGCGGTTGGTGCGTTCGACTCGATCCCCTTCCTTGATGTTCTTGTCGGACCCGAACAGCACGACGCCGACGTTGTCCTCTTCGAGGTTCAGCACCATGCCCTTGACGTCACCCGGGAACTGGATCAGCTCGCCGGCCATGGCGTCTTCGAGACCCCAGACGCGCGCGATGCCGTCGCCCACGGAGAGCACGGTGCCGACGCTCTTGGTCTCGAGCTTGGCCTCGTAGCGTTCGAGTTCCTGCGCCAGGATGGCGCTCACTTCTTCAGGCTTGAATGACATGGGTGCGAACCCCGATTCGGTTGAGTCCAGGACGACGGGCGATCATCAGACGTTCGTTTCGTGGAGTTGCAAGGCGATGGATTCGAGCAGCGTGCGCACGGTGCGATCCACGACGCGGTCGCCGATGCGCACCAGCGCGCCGCCCAGCACCGAAGGGTCGACCTCGGAGGTGAGGCGGACCTTCGACCTGGTATAGCTCTCGAGCGTGGTGTGGAGTCGCGTGCGGTCGGCCTCGTCGAGCGCAACGGCGCTGACGACGTGGGCACGGCGGATGCCCTGCAGCTTCTCGACCAGCGCCTCGTAGTCGTGGGTGATCTGGGGCAGCAGGGTCAGTCGACTCTTGCGCAACAGCAGGTCGGTGAACACCGCGACCGACCGCACGGTGCGGCCTTCGAACGCGCCCTCGAGCAGCTTGCGCTTGTCCGGCATGCGCACCTGCGGTGAGGACAGGAACGCGGAGATCGCGCTCCCGGGCGCGAGCAGGTCGCGCACACTCTTCAGATCGTCGAGGGCGGCCACGGTCTCGCGACGCCGTTCGGTGATGATGAACAGCGCGCGCGCATACCGCCCGGCGACCGAGTCGGCTTTCACCGCAACGCCCCCACCTCGTCGATGAACTCGCCGGCGAGCCTTCGCTGCGCGGGGTCGTCCAGCTTCTGGCGCAGGATCTTCTCGGCGGTGCGCAGCGACAGGCTGATGACCTGCTCCTTGAGCACTTCCTTGGCCTTCTCCCGCTCGCGCATGATCTCGTCCGCGGAGTTCGCCAGCCGTGCCGTGGAGTCCCGTTGCGCCTGCTCGCGGATCTCGCCCGCCACGCGCTGCCCCTCGGCGACCGCCTCGTTCATGCGATGACGCGCGTGCCCCTCGATGGTCTTGAGCTCCGCGTCGTAGCGGGCCTTCAGCTCCAACGCTTCCGTCTTGAGACGCTCGGCCTCCTTGAACTCACCGGCGATCTTCTCCCGCCGCGCCTCGAGCATGCCGATGAGGGGGCCCCAGGCATAGCGGCGGAGGATCCAGACCATGAGCAGGAAGCCCAGGATCTGGGTGAGGACCTGCCGGATGTCGATCAATTCCATCGCGACTCCTTGGGCTGCCCGAGGCTCGGCCTCAGCCCGCGATGCTGCCCTTGAGAAGGAACATCGTGACGAAGGCATAGATGGTGAGCGCTTCGGCCAGCGCCGCGATGATGATCATGGCGAGCTGGATCTTCGCCGTCGCTTCGGGCTGACGCCCGATCGCCTGCATGGCGCCGTTGCCGATGCCGCCGAGTCCGATCCCTGAGCCGATCGCCGCGAGTCCGATGCCGACCGGAAGGCCCCAACCGAGTGCCGCGTGGAAATCCATCGTCAACCTCCTTCTTGGTTAGTGGGCGTGTTGCGCCTCCCCCTCGTGCACGTGATCGTCGTGCGGCAGCATGAGGAGGAAGTAGATCGTGCTGAGAACAGTGAACACCAGCGCCTGGAGCGTGCTGGTGAGGAGCGCCAGGAACAGGAACGGCAGGTGGAGCGGGACGCCGATCGGAAGGTTCGTGAACGCGAGCACCGTGATGCCGAGCGAGGCGAACGCGACCAGCAGCATGTCTTCGCCGAAGATGTTGCCGAAGAGACGGCAGGCGAGTGAGATCGGCTTGGCGAGCTCGCCCATCAGATGGATGGGCAGCATGAGCGGCACCAGCGCCCACCCGATCAGGCTGCGCGGGCTGCCCGCCATGTGGTCCACCCAGCCGAGGACGCCGAGCTCGCGGAAGCCGATGTACTGCGCGTAGATGAAGACGATGAGCGCCAACGCCACGGTCACGTTCAGGTTCGAGGTCGGCGAGTCCATGAACGGGATCAGGCCGAACAGGTTCATGACCAGGATGTAGACGAACAACGTGCCGAGGAAGGGCACGTAGCGAGGGCCGCGCTTCGGGCCCAGGATATCGACGATGAAGTTGTAGAGCCCTTCGACCACCATCTCGGCGCCGTTCTGGAGCGGCCCCGGGATGAGCTTCGGGTTGCGGGTCGCGACCATCGCCACCATGCAGATGAGCAGAGCGACGAAGAGCGAGAAGATGACCGCCTCGTAGTGATGGAGGAAGTGCGCCCACGAAGCGTGGGGGAAGGCACGGCTCAGGACGGTGATGACGTTGGCGAACTTCTCGGGGCCCGCCTCCTTTGCCGGCGCCGCATGGCTACCTTCGGCGCCATGCTCGCTCGTGCTGACGCCGGACTCCGTCCCGTGCCCATTCGGCGTGGACGATGAGATCGAGTCCGTGGCGCCATGCGCGGATCCGCCGGACGACTGGGACCATCCGGTCGAGACCGCCCACCACCCGGCGACAAGCACGACCACCACGGCCAGCGCGGGCCACGGCGTTCGGATGATGCGCTGCCAGGCGCGGGTCGGCAGGATCAGCAGCGCCAGTGCCTTGAGCACCATGACCGCATGCGGGATCACGAATCCCGCGACCAGCCACGCGGCCGACAGGCGGGTGAGCAGGAGCCATCCCGCGACGAACAGCATCATCAGGCCGCCGATCGCGGCGATCACGC
>JBKJXJ010000022.1:0-3500 GCA_046716125.1 Candidatus Eiseniibacteriota bacterium | reverse complement strand
CCCGACCAGAGCCAGACCCGGCGTGAACGGCGCGTCACCATCCCAGCTTCCATCGCTGCCTCCCGAGGAATGCCGCTGCCGCCCATGCGTCCCGTGCTCGCCGCGCTCACCCTACGTCCCACCGTGCAGCGGGGTTGCACCCCCCGCGCTCCCCAAGGCCTCCTGCTCCTGCCCCGGCCCCGGACGGCCCCCCCTTGGCGCCCAGGGGGACCTGCACCGAAGCTTTCGCACCGCAGCTGTCCGGCGGGCATCGAATCAGGAACTGCGGCGTGGCCCCAGGGTCACGCTCTTGTAATGCCCGTCTGGTTTCCGTGCCCGTTGCCCAAGCGCGTTGCGGAGAGACCCCCAACGCTTCCCATCCTGAGACCCGCCCCGGGGCATGCCCGGTTTCAAATGGAGAACGTATGACCATTCGCTGCCAGGGAACGCGCCACGCTGATCATCGATCGCCCGAGAGACATCGGCGGTGGCTCCGAGCCTCCGGAGCGCCGATCACGCTGCTGGTCGCCGCCCTCCTGGTGATGGCTGCACCCCCGGTCGGTGCCGTGCGGGCGCCCGACGTACCGACCGACGCGGATATTTCGGTTCCGGGCGCGGGCGGGGTGTCGCTCGCGGGCCCGGAACATCGCGCGCGGCTCCAACGGGGGGCGCCGTGGCGCGAGTTCACTGCCCGGCACGGAGCCTGGACCGCGAGTTGGAACGCTGGGACGGGGAGCCCCCATCGGGCGTTCGGCCCTGCCATCCCGCTCTCAGGCCGCACCGACCGTCCCGAGACGGTGGAGGCCACCTTGCGAGCCTTCATCGCCGCCAACTCGGCGTTGTTCGGCGCGCCGACGCTCGAGATCGAACGGGTGCAGAAGATTCGCGGGACCTGGTTCGTGAGCTTCCATCAGAAGGTGAGGGGGATGCCGGTGCTGTTCAGCGACTGGGAGTTCCGGGTGCGGGAGAACGGGAATCTGTTCGCCTTCGGCACCGACGCCCATCGAGTGAGCGACGCCGGGATCCCCACCGCCCCCCGACTGCCCGCCGCGGTCGCGCGCGAGGCGGCACGGGCAGGGATGCGCTTCGAAGCCGGGCGTGACCGGGTCGAGGGCGGTGAAACGGTTGCCCTGCTCCCGATCGCGGGTGAAGACGGCATTTCGTATCGGGTGGTCACGGAGGCGCGCGTCGTGACGATCGACCCCCCCGGGGACTGGCGCACGCTGGTGGACGCCGCGACCGGCGAGGTGCTGTGGCGCCAGAACCGGATCCGCCACGCGATCGGCGGCACCGTCACCGGCGCGGTTCACAGCCTGCTGCCGACCGACCCGGTGGGAGCGCAGCCGCTCGCGAACCTCACGGTGAACGTGGGTCCCTCGTCAACCACCACCGGCCCGGCCGGCACCTACAGCGTCGCGGCCGCCGGCGCGGTCACGGTGAGCGCCCAGCTGCTGGGGCCGTGGTGCAACGTCAACCGGCAGGACGCCGTCGCGGACGCGTCGTTCTCGGCTCCGGCCACCGACCCGGCAACCGTGGACATCGCCTTCACCTCCGCCAACTCGCACGACGCCGAGCGCGACGGCTTCTACCACGTCAATCGGGTGCACGACTACGTCAAGGCGCTCGACCCCGGAGCCACCGGCATCGACTACGTCGCGCCCTGCAAGGTGAACGTCAACAACACCTGCAATGCGTTCTACAACTCGGCCGACGGCTCGGTCAACTTCTACCTCGCCGGGGGAGGCTGTCCGAACACCGCGACCATGCCGGACGTCGTGTATCACGAGTACGGTCACCTGGTGAACCACGAGATCTACCAGCAAGCCGGGCAGCCGTCGGGGATGAATAACGGCGCCCTGCACGAGGGCATGGCGGACGTGCTCGCCGCGATGATCCAGGACGATCCGAACGTCGGGAAGGGGTTTTTCGGCCCTGGGACCATCCTGCGCACCATCGACAACACCCGACGGTGGCCGCAGGACGCGAGTGGGAGCGTTCACACCACCGGCCTCATCATCGGCGGCGCCTTCTGGGATCTGCGGCAGTCGGCTGGCCTCGCCGTGGCCGCGCGGCTTTCACATTTCGCCAAGTATGGACGTCCCGACGACCTCGACGCCGGGGTCGCCATGAGCGAGTACTTCGTGGAGACCCTGGTGGCCGACGATGACGACGCCAACCTGGGCAACGGCACCCCGAATGACAACAATATCGTCGCCGCATTCAACGCCCACGGCATCGGCACCGGCTTCTTCATGGACTTCATCCACGCCCCACTCGCGGACCAGTCGGGTCCGGGTCCCTACCCGGTCACGGCGACGGTGAGCTACAGCGGCCCATTCGGCGCGCTCGCCGGCGCGCCGACGCTCCACTACCGGTTCGACAACGGCGCCTACCAGAGCCCCACCATGACGCCGACCGGCAATCCGAATGAGTACACCGCCTCCATCCCGGGCGCCTCCGGCGTGATCGTGAGCTACTACCTGGCCGCGACCGACACCTATGGCGAGGCCAGCACCGACCCCGCGTTCGCGCCGGCGTCCGGAGTGCATCGATTCCTGGCCGGCTCGGCCACCACGCTGGCCAGCTTCGACATGGAGACCGACCAGGGCTGGACCGTGGGAGCGGCGGGCGACAACGCGGCCACCGGCCTGTGGCTCCGGGCCGATCCGGTCGGCACCCAGGTGACCGCGGGCACCTACGTGCAGCCCGAGGACGATCACACGCCTGCAGGCGCCACGTGCTGGGTCACAGGCAACGCCGCCCCAGGCGCCGGGGCCGGCGTCAACGATGTGGATGGCGGCAGGACCACGCTCACCAGCGCGATCCTCGATGCCACCTCCGGCGGTCTGGTCGATCCGGTGATCAGCTACTACCGGTGGTACACGAACAACCAGGGCGGGAGCCCGGGGCTGGACCTGTGGCGCGTGGACATCTCGAACGACGGCGGGCTCAACTGGGTGAGCGTGGAGAGCACGACGCAGAGCAGAGCGAGCTGGCAACGGACCCTGCTCCGGATCGCCGACCACGTCGCCCCGACCAGCCAGATCCGACTGCGCTTCATCGCCGAAGACGCCGGAGATGGCTCGCTCGTGGAGGCGGCGGTGGACGACCTGCAACTCCTCGCCTTTGCGAACGTCGTGGCGGTCGGGGACAATCCGATGCCGGACCGCCTTGCACTGGCACTGGCCTCCGCCCACCCTGCGACGGACGCGCTCCGGTTGAAGTACGCCCTGCCTGCATCGGGCCCCGTCTCGTTGCGTATCTACGACCTCGGGGGGCGCGCGGTCCGCGCGCTGGCGGACGGCTACGCGGAGGCGGGCGGGCATGTCGTGATGTGGGACGGTCGCGACGACGGCGGCGCGATGCTCCCGAGCGGCACCTACTTCGCACGACTGGTCGCCGCGGGCTCGACCCTGTCACGCACGCTGGTTCGAACGCGCTGATCGGCGACGCGGGCCGGCGCCGGGTCGGCCGGCTGCGCCACACCGCGGGGCTCTCGGAACGTGAGAACGCCCGGGCGC
>JBKJXJ010000021.1:0-3975 GCA_046716125.1 Candidatus Eiseniibacteriota bacterium | reverse complement strand
CGCTCAACCTTCGCCTGCGTGCCGCGGTCCAAGCAGCAGGACGCTTATCATGATGGAGATGGCATTGGCGCAGACGAGGCGCGGGGCGTGGCTGCAACGCGCGAGCGCCACCGTGGTCCTTGTCCTAGGCGTGGCCTGCTCGAGCGGGCCCACCGCGGCGCCCGTTCCGACTCCTCTCCCTCCTCCGCCGCCGTCCTCGCCGGTGCCGACTCCGACTCCGGTGGCCACCACCACCATCCGCATCACCACCAACGGGGTCACCCCGTCGGACATCCAGGTCGCGTTGGGCAGCCGGGTGACCTTCGTCAACGAGGACAGCCGGCCCCACGACATGACCTCGGACCCTCACCCGTCGCACGTGGATTGCCCCGAGGTCAACGAGGTCGGGAACCTGAGCCCCGGGCGATCGGGCATCACCGCTCCGCTCTCGCGCGCCCGGCGATGCGGCTTCCACGACCACGGTGAGCCGAACAACAACCGCCTGAGCGGGTCCATCACCATCCAGTAGCGGCGGGTCCCGCCTAGCCTAGCGGGGCACGCGACAGCGAGGGTACGTGGGTGTGTTAACGTGCACCCGCGGTGACGAGAGGGGGGACGACGCTTCGCGACGCCACCCTGCTGGCGGCAGCGGTGTTGATCGCCCTGGCCGCAACGACCGGACACGCCGCGAGCACGACCTACACCATCACCAACGACATCTTCCCCAACCCGGACCGCGGCTACTACAGCCGCTACAACGTCGTCGTGGACCGCGACTTCTCGCGGGCCCGTACCGCGGGCAACCTCGTGCACAGTTACGTGCGCCTCGATGCGTTCCGCACCAGCCCCATCTCGTCGGTCCTCCTCGATCAGCTCGAGGACGGGCTCTCCGCCGTCCGCTCGGCAGGGCTCAAGGTGATCCTGCGGTTCTCGTACAACTTCGGGCCGTACCCGAACTCCGAACCCGACGCCAGCGAGGCGCAGATTCGCACCCACCTGCAGCAACTGCAACCGGTGCTGGCGCGCCATGCCGACGTCATCACCTCCTTCGAAGCTGGCTTCATCGGTGCCTGGGGGGAATGGCACACCTCCACCAACGGGCTGGACACCGACCCCGCTGCCAAAGCCCGCATCCGCAACGACATCCTCGCCCACTTTCCGAGCGACCGGATGGTCGCGCTGCGATACCCGAGCGATCTGCGGGCCATCAATGGATCCCCGATCAGCGCGAGCGAGGCGTTCGACGGCAGCCTCAAGGCACGGACCGGCAACCACCAGGACTGTTTCCTCGCCAGCGACCCTGACGACTGGGGCACCTGGGGCCGCGACGGGGTCTACTCGGTGGAGGAAGACAAGCAATTCATAGCCGACAACGGCTTGTATGCCGTCACCGGCGGAGAGACGTGCAACCTGGATTCCCCGCGGGTCTCATGTCAGACCGCCATGGTCGAGCTGTCGCGTTTCCACTTCAGCTACCTGAACGAGGACTACGAACCTGGCGTCATCAACCTCTTCAAACAACAGGGCTGTTTCGACGAGTTCCGGCGCCGCTTCGGGTACCGATTCGTGCTGCGCTCGGCCACGTACCCGACCAGTATCGGCCAGGGTGACTCTTTCAACCTGCAGGCGATCGTGGCCAACGTGGGCTACGCCAGCCCGTTCAACGAGCGCCCCGCCTTCGCGGTCCTGGATGGCACGGGTGGCAGGTTCACCTCTCCGGTGAGCAGCGATCCTCGGCGGTGGGCGCCCGGCACCGACACTACGATCAACGCTGTGTTCACCGTGCCCACTTCGGTGCCGCCGGGCACGTACCGCTTGGCGCTGTGGCTGCCCGATCGGTATGACAACCTGCGTTCCCGGCCTGAGTACTCCATCCGCTTCGCGAACCAGGGCACCTGGGATGCCACTGCCGGCTTCAACGTCCTGGCCACCGGTATTGCCGTGACGGGACCCACCGTCACCATCGGCGACGCCGCGATCGTGGAGGGCAACTCGGGGCCCGCGAACATGGCCTTCCCGGTCACGCTGTCCCCGGCCAGCTCCCAGAGCGTCACCGTCAACTATGCGACCGTGGCCCAGACCGCGACGTCGGGCCTCGACTACACGCTGACCAGCGGCACCCTGACCTTCACCCCCGGAGTCACCGCTCTTGCCGTAACCGTGCCCGTGATCGGCGACGGAATCATCGAGCAGCCCAACGAGGCGTTCCTGGTCAACCTCTCGAATCCGATGAATGCCGTCGTCGCCGACGGGCAGGCCGTGGGCACGATCATCGACGACGACACCCCCATCACGGACCCGGCGACCGTGTATCGGCTCCGCCACCCCTCGATCGGGGCGTACCTGTTCACCGTCTACCCCGCCGAGCGGGACTCGGCGCAGCTGCAATACGGCTACGTGTTCGAGGGGAATTGCTGCAAGTGGTTCGTGTCGAACTCCGCCGACGGCCGCGTGCCCCTGTACCGGCTCTTCAGCAGCAACGCCGGGGAGTACTTCTTCACGATCTATGCATCGGAGCGGGACTCCGCGGTGGCCCAGTTCGGCTATGTCTTCGAAGGCGTGGCCGCCTATTGTCACCCCGCGAGCACGCCCGTGGCACCTACGCCGTGGTACCGACTGCGGTTCGGCAACAAGCACCTGTACACGATCTATGCGGGGGAACGGGACTCCGCGGTGAATCAGTACGGGTACACCTACGAAGGCGTGTCCTGCTTCCTGCCCCCTCCCTAGCCTAGCGGAGCATCTCCTCGGCCCGGCGCGCCAGGAGACGGTACTCCTTGGCCAGCGCCTCCTGGCGCGCGGCGTCGAGCCGTGCGCGCGCGTCGGGCGCTCCCATGGCGAGGTCGAGCCGGGCGCGAAGGACACGGGCCTCCAGCGCGATGCCCTGGAAGCCGAGGCGTGCGCTCTCTTCCTCCGCCGCAGCGAGCGCCTTCCGCGCGGCGGCCGCGCGCCCGTCTTCGGCGTCCACGCGCGCGCCGGTCACGGCCGCGGCCAGCCGGACCGAGCGGTCCTCGCTCTTGGCCACGCGCGTCCGGAGACGGGCGAGGGCGGTCCGCGCCTCGGGCATCTTCTTTTGCGCGTGGAGGATCCTCACCAGCATCTCGAGGGACGCGATCTCGGAATCGGCGGCCTGACTCTTGGCAAAGGTCGCGGCGGCCTCGCGCACCGCGGCCTCCCCCGCCGCGGGCCGGCCCTCCTCGAGATCGACGCCGGCGAGGGCCACCCGGGCCAGCGGCGTGCTCGCCTCGCTCACCGCGGTCCACAGATCGAGCGCGCGCTGGTGGTGGGCACGAGCGGCGGCAAGGTCGTCCCGCGCCACCGCGATCTCCCCGAGCTGCCAGGCCGCGTACCCTCCGAGGGTCTTGTTCTCGGTGGCGCGCGTGAGCGCCTCCGCCTCGTCGATGCGCGCCCTGGCCGCCGCGAGGTCTCCCGTGCTCCTGAGCAGCGCGCCGAGGGTGATGAGGGTCGTGGCTTAGCCCACCCGGTTGCCCGTCTCGCGCTGGGTGGCGAGGGCCAGCTCGTAGCTCCGACGCGCCCCCGCCAGATCGGCGCGGGCCGCCTGGATGGAAGCCATGTTGGTGAGGGCCAACGCCTTTCCGCTGCGGTCGTTGGCGGCGTCGAAGGCGGCGATGGCCTCGTCGTACATCTTCGCCGCGCCCGCGAGGTCGCCCTTCTGCCAGAGGATGAGCGCGATGTTGTTGAGGGAGCCGGCCACGCCGCGCAGGTCGCCGATCTCGCGGCGCAGGGCCAGCTATTCCGCGTACGCGCGGCGCGCCTCGTCGAATAGGCCCTGGGCGCGCAGGGCCACGCCGCGGTTGTTGAGGGAAGCGGCGATTCCCCGCCGGTCTCCGAGTTCGCGGAAGATCGCTTCGCCCTCCCGATACAGCTTCTTCGCGCCTTCGTAGTCGCCGCGCACGTAGCGCACGGTGCCCGCGCTGTTGATGGCGCGGGCCGCGCCCGCGCGGTCCCCCGTGGTCTCGTAGATCGCGCGCGACT
>JBKJXJ010000020.1:0-7553 GCA_046716125.1 Candidatus Eiseniibacteriota bacterium | reverse complement strand
GGATTCTGGGAGGGCCACCTCGCGCCCTGGGACATGGCGGCTGGAGTCCTCATCGTGCGCGAGGCGGGCGGCCTCGTGACCGACTACGAAGGAGGCGCGTTCCGGCTCGAGCGGCCGGAGATCCTCGGCAGCAACGCCCGGATCCACGAGGAGATGAAGGCCGTGCTCGCAGGTGCGCGGGCAAGGCGGTGAATCTCCGCGGGGCTGCGCCCGCGCGGATGCTGGTGGTATTCGCCGGCGCTCTCGTCCTCAATCTGTCCACCGCCGCCCCGACGGTGGTGGAGGGCGACGGTGCGGAGCTTCAGACCGTCGCCGCACTGGGTGGCGTGGCGCATCCCACCGGCTATCCGACATGGACGCTGGGCGGGCGGCTCTTCGCCCTCGCCTGGCCGGGCGAGCCCGCCCGGCGCGTCACGGCCCTGAGCGCCGTCGCCGGGGCCGCCGCACTGGTCGCCCTCATGAGGATCCTCGCGCTCCTGGGCGCCGCTCCCGGCGTCGCGATCGCGGGGGCCTTGCTGGTAGCGGCCGGCGTGACCTTCCGATGGGCGTCCATCTATCCGGAGGTCTACTCGCTCGCCGTGCTCCTGTTCCTCATCGCGGTCGAACGCGTCATCCACGCGACGCGGCGGCCCACGTCCGGCCGGTTCCTCGTGGCCACGGCGGCCCTGTCGTTGTCGGCCACGGCGCACTTCCTGTTCGTGCCCGCGGCGGCCGTGCTCGGCCTCGTGTTATTGCTCCGGCGGGGGCCCGATGCGGCGTCGCCCGCACGTCGCGTCGCGGCCATGGCTCTTGGAATCGCCGCCGGCTTCGTGCCCTACCTCTACAGCGCATGGGCGGACGCCGCCTTGCTCCCGATGAACTACCTGCGCCTGGTCGTGGAGCCGGGAACCGGCATGTTCGGGCTCACTCCGGATCGCTTCGACTCCGCGTGGGAGCGCATCGGGTGGCTGGTCTCCGGCGCCGAGACCAGGCTCTACCCCTACTACCTGCATCCGCGCCTGTTCGCGCTCAACCTGTCCGACGCGCTCGCCCACCAGTTCCTGTTCGACGCAGGCCCCGCTGCCCTGGTGTTGGCACCACTTGGCGCGTGGACCCTGTGGCGCCGTCATGCCGGGTCCGCTGCCGTGGTCCTGCTGCTCGCCGGGATGTCGCTCGTGTTTGCGAGCGCTCTCGCCGACGGCCGGATGCTGCTCCCTTTCATGCTCCCGGCCACGTTGGCGATCGGGCTCATGTGCGCGTTCGGCGCCGGCCGGATGGCGTCGGCGTTGCGCGCGCCGCCGGCCGCCGTGGCAGCACTGGCGATCGCGATCGCCGTCATCGCCGCGCTCGCCCCGCATGCGATCCGAGCGCAGGCGGGCGATCACCCGATCGGGCCACGTGGCTGGCATCACGAGGTGGAGGGCGGACCCGCGCTCGCGGGGCTGCTGCCCCGACTCGACCAGGCGCGCGAATCGCGAAGGACGGGCGAGCGGGCGCTGGAGCTGATCCCGCCCGGGGCGCTGGTCATCGGCCGGTGGCGCGAGTTGATGACGCTTTACTATCTGCGCGACGTCGAGGGCCGTCGCCGTGACCTGGTCTTCGATCCCGTCTATCGGGGCCACGAGGCTCGCTACGCCCGCTGGCAGCAGACCCACGACGTGCGCGAGCGGCCGTTCGTGCTGCTCGGGCGGAGTCCGGAAATCGAGCCGTACCTGACGGCCCTGGATTCGATCGCGGTGACGCCCCGACTCACGCTCTACATCCAGCGTGAGCCGATGCGCGGTCTGACGCGACCTTGATCACGCCGTCCCACCCTCGGCGCCCGCCGGCGACCGACCGTTCGATGGTTCGGAGTCAGGCCACCGCCCGCCGTCCGGTCGCCAGGCGCGCGTGGATCTCCTCGACCAGCCGTGCCATGTCGTAGGGCTTGGCGATGAAAGCGTCGGCGCCGGCCGCGAGCGCGCGCAGACGCTCGGCTTCCTGGACGCGCGCGCTCAGCACGACGATCGGCAGCATCCGGGTGCGCGGGTCGGAGCGCAGTTCCTGACAGACGCGCTCCCCCGAGAGACGCGGCAGCATGAGGTCGAGCAGCATGAGGTCGGGATGGCCCCCACGCGCCTGCTCGAGCGCCTCGATGCCATCGCGGGCGGTGAGGACGGTGAACCCCTCGGCCTCCAGGCGCGTGCGGAGCACGGCCAGCCCCAGCGGGACATCTTCCACGACCAGGATGCGGGGCGGCAGATCGGACATGATGGTCCTCCGTTCGTTGGGCGACGGGTCTCCGTCGGGTATCGGCCGAATATCATTCGCTCTGGAGGCCCGGAATCGGGCGGCCAAGGATCGCGCTTTTCGGGGCGGGGCGACCGCTCGCCCCGCCGCACCGCGGATCAGCCGCCGGCGACCGCGGCGCGCTTGACGAAGCCCACGCGCGTCGTCGCCTCGGTCCCGGCGTTCAGGTCCCGCACGATGATGTCGAGCCGATAGCGCCCTTCCGCCAGCTCGCCGACCGGGATGCTCACGAACTGCCGGCGCAGGCTGCCGGGCTGCTCCTCACGGCGGCCGGCCGAGATCGCCGGGACCCGCGGACGCGGCGCGAGCAGCCGCTGCAGCCAGATGCGCGAATCCTTCTCGGCCGAGCGCACGGTGGCCTCGTACTCGAAGCGCGAGGTGCCGGTCTCGTCGGGCCGGAGGTCGTACATCTCGAAATAGACCGTGAGCGGGCCGGCGCCGCGTACCTCGCCCCCGGGCGCGGCCTCGATGCGCACCGCAGGCGACGTGCCCGGTGCCGCCCCCGTGACGTCCGGCCGCCCGCAGGTGGCGACGGCGTCGCTCAGGGTGAGCGTGGCCAGCGGCGCGCTCAGATCCACCGTCTGGCGGACCACGCCTCGACCCCCGGTTGCGTCCGCGAGCGTGAATCCCACCTGGTAGCGCCCCGGCGGCAGCTGGGCGGCGAAGTCGGCGGAGCGCATACCCGCAGGGTCGCACGCGGACGCGCCCGGCGCGCGCCGAGCGCGGGCGACCTCGACCATGGCGGTGTCGAGCACCACCCACTCGGCGGTGAGCTCGTCGTCCGGGGCGCCCGCGCTCTGGATCTGCCCGAACAGGCGCGGCCCGCGCTCCCCGCTGAACCGCGCCACCACCGCGTCCACCGCGCGCGGCCGGGTCCCGGGCGGCAGCATCGGGAAGACCCCGCGTCCGCCGCGCGAGCTGAGCACGTCGCTGCGCAGGGCGCGCGCCGCCGGATCGGGGTGCGGGTCCTTGTCTTCATAGAGGCTGACTGGCAGCAGATAGTATTCGGACAACAGGCGATCCTGCATCTGCACCTGCATCCCGAGCGCCGGGTAGCTCCACACCAGGGTATTGAGCGGGTACGCGGGTCCGGTCGAGAACATCTGGACACTGGGCAGATGGAGCGGGTTGTAGTCGGCGTGCTCGGGCGCCCCGTAGCGCACGTACACCTCGCCCCGCTCATCCCAGAGCCGGCGTTTCGCGTCGAAGAACAGGAAGTAGGCCTGCGCCACGCGCGCCCAGTACTCGAGCTGGGCTTCGTTCTCGCGCGAGGCCAGATCCGGATCGTGTTCGCGCCAGAAGCGGCGCAGAAACTCGACGCGGCGGGCGGGCGAGAGACGCCGCAGGGTCGCGGTGTCGTCCTGGCTGGCGACCGGGGCGATGTCCTCGAACCGCTCGCGCGCCAGCTTCGGAAGCTCGGGGATCGCCGCGACGAACGTGCTCTCCGCCCGCCCGATGCGGCCGAGCCGGAACGAGGTGTAGGCGACCGCCAGCTTCGCTTCGGGCCGGGCCGGCGCGGCGGCCAGCGCCCGCTCGGCCGCGGCTCCCGCGGCCGCGAGCGAGTCCTGCTCGTAGAGCATCGGCACGAGCTGGAGCCAGCTCTCGCTGTCGGCCGGTCGGAGCCGGGCCGCCGCCGAGAAGTGGGCGACCGCGCGGCCCAGCGAGACGCGGTCGAGATACTTGAGGTAGTCCCGCCGCCACACCTGGCCGAGACCGAAGCGGGCCTCGGGGCTCCGCGCGTCCTGCTTTTCGACCCTCTCGAACCGCTTGCGCGCCTGCTTCAGGAACCCCATGCGGTAGTAGAGGCGGCCGAGCGCGATCTGATAGTCGAAGTGATCCGGGGCGAGCGCTGTCGCCTGCTCCAGGCATCGCGCCGCGAGCCGGCGGCCGTCGATCGTGCCCAGCGCCTCCTGACCCTGGGCGCGCCGGTAGAGCGACTCGGCGTCGGCGCCGCGGTCGGCCCGCGCCACGCCCGGCCCGGCCGCGGCGACGAGCAGCGCGAAGGCGAGCGCGAAGGCGTGGTCTCGCGAGAAGCGGAGGTGAAGCACAGGGCGAGTATGGCCGCCGGTGCGCGCACCGGTCAACGGACGCGCCTATCCATTGCCCTGCCTTGACGGCTCCCCGGCGCCTCGGCGAACATGCGGAAACATATGAATGGTTGGTCAAGTGTTCAACAAGGAGCCTTGATGCCGACTGCCGCCCTCCGGAACCGCCGCCTCGGCGCCGCCCTGCTCGCGCCGGGCAAGCCGCCCCTCGCGCCATCGCGGTCCCGCGGCCCGCGTCGTGCCCCGGCCACCGCCGCCCGCACCGACCACCTCCGCCTGGCGCTCGCGGATCATGCCCACGTCGAACGCCTGGCGCGAAGGTTCAAGGCGCTCGGCGATCCCACGCGCAGCAAGCTGGTGTACGCGCTCTCGCTCGGCGAGCTGTGCGTGAGCGACCTGGCGGTCGCGCTCGGGGCCTCGCTGTCGGCCACCTCGCACCAGCTGCGCATCCTGCGCGACCTCGACATCGTGCGCGTGCGGCGTGCGGGCAAGAGCCAGCTCTACGCGCTCAACGAGGATGCGTTCGGTTTCTGCTCGCCACGCTCGTGTCATGCCTGGAAGACCGCCTTCGACCCCGGCGTGGAACAGCCGGTCTGACCCCCAAGGAGCCTCCGCCCCCATGTTCGAAGCACTCGTCATCACCCTGCGCGAAGGCGTCGAAGCCGTCCTCGTGCTCGCGATCGCGCTGGCCACCCTTCGGCGCCGCGGTCAGGCGCACCTCTCGGGCGCGCTGTATGCCGGCACCGCCGCCGCCCTCATCCTCTCGATCGGGGTCGCTGCGCTCGCCACGCGCGTGACCTGGAACGAGGAGCTGGCCGAGGGGATCGCCATGCTGATCGGCGCCGCACTCGTCACCAGCCTGGTGATCTGGATGTGGCGGGCGGCCCCGCACATGCGCGAGGAGATCGAGTCCGGCGTCGCGCGCGCCTCCGAGCGCACGCGGGCCGGCGGCGTCACCGGGATCTTCTTGTTCGCGTTCGCGATGGTGTTCCGCGAGGGCGCCGAGACCGCCATCTTCCTCTCGGCCGCGCGCTTCAACAGCGAGGGGCTGGCGCTGTGGCTGGGCGCGGTGATGGGTCTCTCGCTCGCGATCGGTTTCGGCGTGCTGTTCGTGCGCGGCAGCGTCCGGGTGCCGCTGCGGGCATTCTTCACGCTCACCAGCGCGGTCCTCGCGATCCTCGCGCTCCAGCTCCTGGCGGGCGGACTGCACGAGCTCTCGGAGGCGCTGGTGCTGCCGGCCAGCAAGACCGAGATGGCGATCATCGGGCCGATCGTCCGCAGCGACCTGCTGCTCTTCACCCTGACGATCGCCCTCATCTCCGGCTGGCTCCTGTTCGGCCCCGGGCGTCCGGCCGCGGCGCCCCCCGCCGCAACCGCCGCCTTAGCCGCGGGGCCCGAGGTCCGTCTCGCCCGCGCCGCGGCGAGCCGCGACGCGGCCCGACGTCGCTGGATCGGGATCGTCGGGCTGCTCATGGTGGGGCTGCTCTCGACCGCCTTCGTCCAGCAGTCCCGCCAGCCGCTGCGGGCGCCCGGGGAGCCGCTCGCGCTCGCCGCCGGCGAAGCGCGCTTCGATCCGGTCCCGCTCGCCGACGGACACCTGCGATTCTACGAGGTGCCGGTGGATGGACGCACGGTCCGGTTCTTCGCGCTCAAGGTCGGCGAGGACATCCGCACCTGCTTCGACGCGTGCGAGATCTGCGGCGACAAGGGCTACTTCGAGCGCGGCCCCGAGCTCATCTGCCGCAACTGCACCGCGCCGATCGTGCGCACGTCGCTGGGCCGCACCGGAGGCTGCAACCCCATCCCGCTCCCGAATCAGCGCGGCGCCGACGGCGCCGTCAGCGTCTCGGAGGCCGATCTGAGATCGGTCATCCCGCATCTCGGAGGCCGCTGAGGCGTGTTCGCGCGCATCCTGTTCGCCTCGCTCGTCGCCCGCCGCATGCGCCTGCTGCTCGCACTGCTCGCGATCTCGCTCGGGGTCGCGGTCGCGACCGCCCTGGCGACGCTCTCGCTCCAGGTGGGCGACGATCTGGCGCGGACGCTGCGGGCGGCAGGACCCAACTTCGTCGTCCAGCCCGCCGGCGCCGAATGGCCGATCGACCTGGGCGGCGCCGAGTACCGCCCCGCGCGCGCCGGCGTGAGTCTCCCGATGGCGTCGGTCACCCGCCTGCGCGGCTCGTTCTGGAAACACGCGATGCTCGCCGCCGCACCCGAGCTCGCGGCCTCGGCCACCCTCGACGGCGCCCCGGTGTCGCTGCTCGGGACGTGGTTCGAGCACGAGATTCAGGAGGCCGAGGGACCCTGGACCGCGGGCCTTCGCACCCTGCGACCCGCCTGGACGCTGGACGGGCGCTGGCCGCGTGAGGGGGCGGACGAGATGGTGCTCGGGCGCGAACTGGCCGAGCGCCTCGCGCGCCGGACGGGCGACCAGGTCGAGGTCGCCGTGGAGGGGCTGTCGCGTTCGATGCTCATCACGGGCATCGTGAGCGCGGGCGGACGCGATGACGATCGCTGCTGGGCGCCGATCGAGGTGGTGCAGGCGCTGACCGGACGCGCGGACCAGGCCGACCGGGTGTGGCTGAGCGCGCTCCTCAAGCCCGGCCCCGCGGCCCCGGCGCCCGACCCGGTGCGCGACCCGGCCGGGTACGAGCGGTTCATGTGCACACCCTACCCCGGCAACGTCGCCCGCGACCTCGCCGAGCAGGTCCCCGGCGCCGAGGTGCTCGCCCTGGCCGAGGTGGTGGCCGGCGAGGCGCTGGTCGTGAGCCGGCTCAACTTCCTCCTGCTCATGCTGGCGCTCGCGGCACTCGCGGCCGCGACCCTGGGCCTGGTCGCCACCACCACCGCGACCGTGGTCGAGCGTGGCGTCGAGATCGGACTGCTGCGCTCGCTCGGCGCCACCTCGCGCCAGCTCGCCGCCCTGCTCATGGGCGAGACCACGCTGGTCTCGCTGGCCGGCGGCGCGATCGGCTGGCTGCTCGGAAGCGTCGCCGCCGCGCTGGTGCGCGGGCGCACGTTCGGCGAAGGCAGCCTGCTCGAGCCCATCCTGCTCCCGGTCGCGCTCTCGGTGGCGCTGGCGGTGGCGTTCCTGGGCACGCTCGCGCCGCTGCGCATGGCCCTTCGCCTCGACCCCTCGACGGTGCTCCGTGGCCAGCCTTAGGAAGGCCGGGCTCGGCACCGAGGCGCGGCTGCTGCGCGCGGCACTCGGGCGCCGCCGCGGGACGGTGACGCTCGCGGTGC
>JBKJXJ010000019.1:0-5224 GCA_046716125.1 Candidatus Eiseniibacteriota bacterium | reverse complement strand
TGGAGCGTGCCAACTATCCGCAAGGATAGTTCAAAATGAAACAGTCGCTGCCCGGACAGGTGAAAATGGCCGCACCACGCCGCTGTCGGCCCAGTCCTTCGGGATCCAGTTCACCTTCGGGCAGGAGGACCACGACAATCTGGTATGCGCCCAGGAGCTGTTGAGCCATGAGATCCCCTCGGGCGACATGGCGGCCGTGTTCTCGCTGGCGCTGAAGGCACTCCTCCCGCAGCTCGAGAAGCGCAAGTTCGCGGCGACCGAAAAGCCCCGCTCCGGCCACCGGCGTTCGGCCGCCGACTCCCGTCACATCCCGGACGCCGTCCAGCGCGTAGTCTGGGAGAGGGACGGAGGACAGTGCACGTTCGTGAGCGATGCCGGCCACCGGTGCGAGGCGCGCAAGCACACAGAGTTCGACCACATCGAGGCGTTCGCGCGGGGTGGCGAGGCGACGGTGGATGGCATCCGGCTGCTGTGCCGGGCGCATAACCAGTTTGAGGCGGAGCGGACGTTCGGCGCCGAGTTCATGCGGCAGAAGCGACTCGCCGCGGCCGAGGCGCGGGCCCAGGCGAAGGCGCTTGCGGCGAGAGTACGCGAGCAGGAAGCCGCGGCGTCACGTGCCCGGGCGGCCGAGGAACAGGCGCACGAGCTGGAAGTCGTCCCGTATCTCCGCAAGCTGGGATACAACGCCCGAGAAGCCCGCGACGCCGCGGCCCTGTGCCGGGACATGCGTGACGCTTCGCTCGAGGACCGGGTGCGCGTCGCGCTCTCCTACTTCCACGTGCGGGGCACGCGGAAGGTCCTCGCCGGCGGAGCGGTGGGAGCGAGAGCGTCCTACGCCGCCGTCGGTGCCGCACCCTGAAGCCTGGCGGCGCTCCGCCGACGCCGCTCGCGATCCGCTACGGCCAGTCGTTCACATCCAGCGGCTGGTCGAGCGGCAGATGTCCGCCGAGCGTGGCGATGGGCCTGCCGCCGCAGATGATGAGGATGCGTTTTACCTCGGGCAGGTTGGCGCCCAGGGTGCGGACCAGCGAGGCGATCGCCAGATACTCGGCGCCGGAACCGCCACGGAAGCCCCGTTGGAACGCCCGCGACAGGTCGAGGGTGAGGAGTCCGCGTTCGTCCAGGAACACGTGGAGCGCGGCCGTGCCCGCGGGGAGTGCCGCGACACCCGCGCCGCGCGGGCCACGATCCAGCTCGGCGACCAGTCCGGCCACGCGATCGTGCAGACTCGCGGCCTCGAGCAGCTCGCGCGGCTCGGCGACGAGGCTGTCGCCGCTCGCCGCGGCGAAGTAGAGTCGCGCCGAACGCACACCGGCGGCGGCCGAATCCGCCGCCACCCCGGCCGGCGACGCGATCCGACGCTGCGTCCAGTTCCAGGCGAACCAGCCGAGTGCGGCGACCGCCAGGACGATGACGACGATCCGCCGCGTCACTCGTTCCTCTGCCAAGCTTCGACGCCCTCGGCGAGGGCAGCCGCGAGGTCGCGCAGACCGACCTCCTGACGCACGCGCTCGCGGTCGGCCGAGGCGGTGAGCGCGGCACACTCCAGCACCAGGCCGGGCGCGTTGACCCCGAGCAGCGGCGTGGTCTGCCGCTCGCGCAACCGCGTCGGGCCCAGGCCCCTCAACTCGAGCGCCGAGAGGATGGTCTCGGCAAGCGCGCGGCTCTGGACGGCATGTCGCAGCCCGACGTCGCGCCAGGGCAGCAATGCGACCGGCTGCGACCGGGGCGCGCCGCTCCCGCCCATGCCCTCCACGCCGGAGGTGTGCTCCGGCGCCGCGAACGTGGCGGGCGCGCAATATGCGGTGGCGCCACGCGCGCGTGTGCCCGGGAATCCGTCGAAGTGAAGCGACAGCACCAGGTCGGCGTGGGAGCGGTTGGCGATCTCCGCGCGCTGGTCGGCGGTGAGATCGCGGTCGTCGGTGCGCGTGAGGACCACGCGCGCCCTGAGCCGCCGCTCCAGCTCCTGCTTGAGGAACCGCGCCAGATCGAGCGAGAGGTCCTTCTCGACCACGGAGCCCGCGATCACTCCGGGATCGCTGCCGCCGTGCCCCGGATCGATGACGACCACCCGCAGCGGACGCGGCCCGGTCGGGCCCTCGGGCGCGAACGGCTCGACGTCGGGCGAGGATTCGGCCGAGAGCTCCACCACCAGGCGCCGGCGCTCGGCGAGCCGGACCAGCCGGAACCCCGCCGCTTCGCGCGCGACGCGGCACTCGAAGGCGCTGCCACCGACCACCGCGATGGGACGCAGCCCGAGCAGGAGCCCGCCGGCCGGCAGGCTCTCGGGCAGCGTGCCGGTGAAGATCCCGCCGAAGCGGATGCGGAACTGTCCGCGCGACCGGGTCACCACCACCGCCGCGTCGGGATCGTCGGCCGGGAAGCTGAGCCGGGTCACGCCGGACTGGACCGAGACGGCCGGCGTCCCGACCCCGCCGCTCGCGGGCAGCACCAGGATGCGATCCCTTCGCGCATCGAAATGGAGCCGCGCCAGCGTCGAGTCGAACGGCAGGGAGTCCACCAGCATCGCCGGGATCTGCAGCTCGCCGCGCGACGAACGCACCGGCATCGGCATCCACAGGGTGCGCTCGTTCACGACGACGAACGGGTTGTCCACGGTGAAGGTGATGCTGTGGCGCCCGCTGCGCAGCACCAGCTTGCGGGCATCCGCCCGCCAGAACTTGGTGGCATCGAGCAGCCGGGCGAGATCGTTCGCCGCGACGTAGGGATCGCCCTCGATGCGGCGCACCGGCGCCGAGTCCGGGCCCTCGCCGCGCGGCACCGAGCGCCAGTCGGCGGACGCCAGCGGCGCCAGCGCCGCGATCACCACGAGCAATGCGGCCGCCGCCGCGCGCCGGGTCACGAGCCCCGCTCCCCGGCGCGGTGGGCGCGCTGGATCTCGCGGCGCGCATCGCGCTCGGCGATGGACTGCCGCTTGTCGTGCGTGTGCTTGCCCTTGCCCACCCCGAGCAACAGCTTGGCGAAGCCGCGCGAGAAGTAGAGCTTGAGCGGGACGATGGTCTGGCCCTTCTGCGACACCGCCTTCTCGAGCTTGGCGATCTCGGCGCTGTGGAGCAGGAGCTTGCGCCTGCGCGTCGGCTCCAGGTTCCAGCGGTTGCCCTGGGCGTAGGGCGGGATGTGGAGCTGGAGCACCCAGGCCTCGCCGTTCTCGACCGTGGCGTAGGCCTCGGCCAGGCTCGCCTTGCCGGCGCGCAGGCTCTTCACCTCGGTGCCGGCCAGCACCAGGCCGGCTTCGAAGGTGTCGAGGATGAAGTAGTCATGGCTCGCCCGGCGGTTCTGCGCGATGAGACGGTCGGGGGAGTCGGGTTCGCGCGCCATGGGTCGGTGGGTTCGTGTGCCCCAGGGTGCCGTCGCGACGCACTGTACCGGGGCGGCGCCCCGTGTCACGTCGCCGATGGATGGTGCGGAAGGGGGGATTTGAACCCCCACACCCTTGCGGGCGCTAGACCCTGAATCTAGTGCGTCTGCCAGTTCCGCCACTTCCGCACGAAGCCGGGCGCGGACTATACGGGGGAGGTCGCCGGGGCGTCAACGGCGAGCATTGCGCCGCGTAAAATGTGGCCGGAGGCACCATCGTCGCGACATTTGGCAATGACATACTTGACGCACCCAAGAGGATCGGCAAACCATGCTCAGCATTACTGGAAGCCTCGGCCTTAAGCGCGAAGCCGAAGAAGACTTCCGAGGCTGGTTCTACGTCTTCACGAACGACGGAAGGGACCGAGTGGCCGTGCTGCGCGCCTTCTTTGACGAAAGCGAGCGCGAAGACCCCAGCTACCTAGTCGTGGCGGGATGCCTCTTCGCCGGTCCTCAGCTGAGGAAGTTCAGGCGCGAATGGGAGCGGTTGTTTGCGCCCTACGGCGGAACCTGCCGCATGGTCGATCTCTTTGCTGGCAAGCGCCAGTTTGAAGGCTTGGCGATCCGTAGGCGCGAGTGGATTGAGCAGAAGGCGGGCGAGATCATTAGGGACCGGGTCGAGCATGCCGTTGCAATCCTCACTTACACGAAAGACTACAAGGATGGCGGTTCAAATCTGGAGCTGAAGTCGCCCTACGCCGTTTGCTGCACTTGTGCCGTCATCACTTTCGGCGAATGGCTTGAAAAGCATGGCAGGGGCGACGAGCGGATCGACTACGTATTCGAGGATGGCTACACGAGAGGCGGGCGATCAGAGGCCAAGGAGTTCATGTTGGGCATGACTTCAGACTTCATGCGCAACGTCTATCGCTACGCCGGATGCTCGTTCAAGCCAAAGAGTGACGCAATGTGGCTTCAGTCGGCCGACGTGGTTGCTTGGCAGGGCGGGCGTCACCTGCTCCAGCGTTGGCGCGAAATGAGAACAAAGATCGAGGAAGGAGTTCATTCCCCGCCGCTGCCGATAAGGCCTGCGCTGGAAAAGCTAGACGCTTCTGGAAAGCTCACGATGCGCATTTACGACATTGATGACCTGAACCGGTACCAGGATGCGCTGGGAACGCCCGAACAACAACAACAGGACTACGAAAATGCCTTGAAGGGATTCCGAGAGGGTATGGCTAGCGGGATCGCCTAGCCCGCTTCCTCGTTCTCTTCGGCTTGGGGATTTCAGCCTTGGATACGTGGAGGACGCGTCGGGTGAAGTCCGTCATGCGCTCGAATGGCGTCGGCTCACCCTGCTTTTTCTCTGGGCTGGACATTGTGGGCGGCTATGGCCGCCGAATTTGCGCCCGAAGCTCGATGAGATTTTGGGCGACGGGAGTAACTCAGGGCGATCCACGATCGTTGGCGATCATGCCCCCTGCGGTGTTCATCCTCTTCGCTCGAGCGTGCCAATTGATTAGGGCTGCGTCGGACCCGCGGCAAAGCCGACGCGAATGCCCTGCTTAAGCTCCTCAGACCCCACAAAAAGCTCCTCCGGAAAACGGCGATGGACTGCCAATGCAGCGTAGATGTCCGCTTCCTGCTCCGTGTAAGACTCCAAGCCGGCCTGGTACTGGAGCCAGAGATCGCGGTCGCGATTGATGCGTGCCCCCTGAAGCCACGTCGCGAGATCGGCCTGCCTCCCCGCATAGGTACTAAACAGGTCCGGCACCGACGTAAAACCGGTTTCTTGGAGGGACCGGACGACTCGGTCGTGGTCGGGCTGTCGTAGTCGCGCGTTGAGCTGATCCAGGTTGACCGGCCGCTCCTCCCCGCCCATCAGAACGAGGTCATACCCCTGGCC
>JBKJXJ010000018.1:0-2756 GCA_046716125.1 Candidatus Eiseniibacteriota bacterium | reverse complement strand
CCATCCCCGGCCGGACGATCACCGGGTGGTTCAAGCCGACCCAGACCGGCTCGTACGACATCCAGTGCGCCGAGATCTGCGGCATCGGTCACGGCGTCATGACCGGGCGGATCCACATCGAGAGCGCTGCCGAGAATCAGGCCTGGGTGCAGCAGCTCACCCCGGGGGCGGCCGCGGCGGCCGGGACCCCATGACGGAGAGCACGATGCCGGGCCACGGACCCAGAGAAGAAAACGTCTCGCACGCTGCGCACGCCGGGGCGGCGGCCGATCACGGGCACCCGAAGCAGTCGTTCTTCCACAAGTACCTGTGGTCCACCGATCACAAGGTGATCGGGTTCCAGTACATGTTCACCGGCATGGCGATGGCGCTCATCGGCGCGTTCATGGCCTACGTCTTCCGTATGCAGATGGCGTATCCGGGGCAGCCGGTCCCGGGGTTCGGTGTGGTGTCGCCGGCGGAATACAACGCGCTGGTCACCAACCACGGCAGCATCATGATCTTCTGGGTCGCGATGCCGGTGCTGATCGCCGGCTTCGGCAACTTCCTGATCCCGCTCATGTGCGGCTGCGACGATATGGTGTTCCCGCGCATCAACCGGCTCAGCTACCAGATCTTCCTCCTCAGCGCGATCGTGATCGTCGCCTCGCTGTTCGTGCAGGGCGGCGGCTTCGGCGGCGCCTGGACCGCCTATCCGCCGCTCTCGGCGGGGTCGCAGTACAACCTCACGAAGATCGGCGCGACCATGTGGGTGCTGGCCGTGGCGCTCGAGTTCGTGGCGTTCCTGCTCGGCGGGATCAATTTCATCACGACCGCAATGAATTCGCGCGCCCCGGGCATGAAGGCCTTCGACGTGCCCGTGGTCGTGTGGATGATCGTCATCGCCAGCATCCTGTTCATGGCGTCGGTGGGGCCGCTCATCGCCGGCGCAATCATGCTGCTGTTCGACCAGCTGCTCGGCACCGGCTTCTACAATCCGACTCGGGGTGGGGATCCGATCCTCTGGCAGCACCTGTTCTGGTTCTTCGGCCACCCCGAGGTCTACGTCGTGCTGCTCCCGGCGATGGGCATCGTGGCCGAGGTGATGACGACCTTCTCGCGCAAGAAGCTGTTCGGCTATCGCACGATCATCTACACGGTCATCGCCACCGGCGTCCTGAGCTTCTTCGTGTGGGCGCACCACCAGTTCATCGCCGGGATCGACCCGCGCATGGCGAACGTGTTCACGGTGACCACGGTCATCATCTCGATCCCGATCGGCGAGATGCTCTTCCTCTACATCGCGACCCTGTACGGCGGCTCGATCCGGCTCACCACGCCGATGCTGTGGGCGCTCTCGTTCATCGCCGAGTTCCTGATTGGCGGCGTCACCGGGATCTATCTGGGCTCGAGCGGGGCGGACGTCTACCTGCACGACACCTACTTCGTGGTCGCGCACTTCCACTACACCTTCGTGCCGATCGCCATCCTCGGTGTGTTCGCGGGGATCACCTACTGGTTCCCGAAGATGTTCGGCAAGATGATGAACGAGACCCTGGGCAAGATCCATTTCTGGGGCACGGTCATCCCGTTCAACTGCATCTTCATCCCGCTCTTCATCCTCGGCGCCGCCGGGGACCATCGCCGCATCTTCGACTACTCGAACTTCCCCGACCTGGCCACGCCCGAGTTGCAGGCGATGCGCGTCTTCGCCACGGTCTCGCTGGTCGTCATGCTGTTGTTCCAGTTCGTCTTCCTGTTCAACTTCATCAACAGCCTGATCCGCGGCCGCAAGGCGGAGAGGAACCCCTGGCGCGCGAACACGCTGGAGTGGACGACCGACTCCCCGCCGCCGCACGGCAACTGGCCGGAGCTGCCGACCGTCTACCGCGGTCCCTACGAGTACAGCGTCCCGGGCCGGCCCACGGACTACTGGCCCCAGAACGAACCCGCCTGACCGAGGAGAACGCTTCATGAGCTTCCGGACGATCGCCACCACCCGCAGCGCGATGGGCATGCCGACCGGCAGGCTCGCGATCTGGTGGGTGCTGGTCTCCGAGATCGTGGTGTTCGGCGGCGTGCTGGTCTCGTACATCATGCACCGGCTGGCGCATCCCGAGTGGGCCGATCAGGCCGCGCACACCAACCTGTGGATCGGGGCGTTCAACACGTTCGTGCTGCTGACGTCGAGCCTGTCGGCGGTGCTCGCGCACCAGGCGGCGGAGCAGGGGAACGGTCCCAAGGCCGCAAAGCTGCTGTGCGCCACGGTCGGCGGCGGCGCCGTCTTCCTGATCGTGAAGTCGATCGAGTGGACGTCCGAGATCACCCACGGCTTCACCATCCAGTCGGGCGGATTCTGGGCCTACTACTACACGGCGGCCGGCATCCACGCCACGCACGTGATCGCCGGGATGATCATCATGCTCTGGGTGGCGAACTCGGCGCGCAAGAACCAGGACCTGCACCGGGTCGAAAACGTGGGCATCTACTGGCACTTCGTGGATCTGGTCTGGATCTTCCTCTTCCCCCTGCTGTATATCGCCAAATGAGCGCCCCGCAGCAGACGGCAGGGCACGCGGCGCCGCACGCCGAGGGGCACGGGAAGCACCGCAACTACGTCAAGATCTGGGCGATCCTCATGGTGTTGCTCGTGATCAGCGTGGTCGGCCCCTTCGCGGGCATCCGTGTGGTGACGCTGATCACGGCCTTCGGGATCGCGCTGGTCAAGGCCTACATCGTCGCCAAGAACTTCATGCACCTCGACGTCGAGAAGCCGA
>JBKJXJ010000017.1:0-3174 GCA_046716125.1 Candidatus Eiseniibacteriota bacterium | reverse complement strand
CGTGGCTGCGAGATCGGGGTGTCGCACGATGATCATGCCGTCCGAGATCAGCGTCTGCAGCCAGTCGCGCCGCTGGGCGCCGATCGGCAGCAGGTCCACGTTCATGACGTGCGGGCCGAACTCGGCCATCAGCTCGCCCAGGCCCTCGATGCGCTGGATGCGTCCCTGTCCCTGCGCGCGCTTGAAGATCGATGCGCAGTTGTAGCGGCGCTCGATCGGCTGGGTGAACGTCCCGTACAGCTCGGCCTCGGCCCAGCCGCGGAACAGGTCCAGGTCGGAGGCGTAGTTCATGATGTCCACGGTGAACGCGCCGGGCGGTCGCGCCGCGATCTCGCCGAACACCGCCTCGCCGTCGGCCTTCAGGTGCCACTCCATGTGGGTGAAGCCGGTGCGGAAGTTCATCGCCTTGAGCACCGCCTCGCCCAGCGCGCGCCCGGCCGCGAGGTAGGGCACGTCAGGATCGCGCAGCGCCACCGTCTGGGGGCTGATCCACTCGAGCTGGCGCGCGATGAGCGGACGCGGCCGGTAGCTGCAGATGTTGTAGAAGGCGATCGCGCCGTTCGCGCACACCGTGTCGAACGTGAACTCCTCCCCTTCGATGAACTCCTCGACGCTGACCTCGCGCACGTGGCGCACCTGGCGCAGCACGGCGTCCAACGCGGCGCGATCGTCCACGCGGTGCGTGTCCGCGGAGCCCGCGCCTGCGATGGGCTTGACGATCAGCGGGTACCCGATGCGCTCGGCGGCCTCCAGCACCTGATCCACGCGGTCGGCGCGCGCGTGGCGCGGGGTGCGGATGCCGGCCCGGTCGAGCACCTGCTTCATCGTCTCCTTGTCGCGGAACGGGACCGTCTCCTCCACCGTCATCCCCGGCAGCCCGAGGCGTTCGCGGATGCGCGCCGCCATCACCATGAGCGGTTCCCACAGGCAGGCGACCCGCTCGATCTTCACCCGCCCCGCGATCGCGACCGCGTCGGCGACCACCGCGTCTTCGTCGGCGAAGCCGCGGATCTGGTGATAGTCCGCGAGCGCTTCGCGCGCCGGGCCGGGCAGCCCCGAGACCGGGGTATCGCCCACGCCGATGACCCTGGCGCCCACCGCCCTGAGGCCACGCGCGAACTGGGGCATCTCGGGCGGATACCCCGGCGACAGCATGAGCACGTTCATCAGGTCCTCCTTCGTGCGAACTATCCCAGCTCGACTCGAACCGCGGTGACGATCAGGGAGAGCGCCCGTTCCACCACCGCGGTATCGGGGTGTCGCACGATCACGTAGCCATCGCCCTCGTACCCGTCCCCGTGCGGCTGGCCCTTGCGCGGGAGCCGCGACTCAACCACGCGCGGCGCGACCTCGCGCGCACCTTCCAGTCCGTGCACCGCGAGCACCCGGCCCGAACCCTGACCGCGCAGGTAGGCGGCGCCCACGGCGTATTGCCGCGGGACGGGTTCGAACTCGTCGTACACCACGACCCGCGCCCAGGCGCGATAGAGGTCGAGGTCGTGGGCGTACGAGATGAGCGTGGTGAACTGGGCGCCCGGCGGCCGCGCCGCCACCTCCGAGATGGCGATGCTCCCGTCGCGGCGCCGGAACCATTCCATGTGCGTCATGCCGCTGCTCATGCCGAGCGCCGCGAGGGCGCGCGGCCCCATCTGGTGGATCGCCGAGTACTCGGAACCCGATACGTCGCGCGGCAGCAGCACGCACCACTGGATCCAGGGATTGCGCAACACCTCGAGCGGGGTCGGGTCGTAGCGGCTGATCGAGCTCCAGATCGTCCGGCTGCCGACCGTGATGCTGTCGAACGAGTGCTCGTGCCCGGTGATGAACTCCTCCAGGAGGGCGGAACGCTCGGGACGAGGCGGGGAGACGGCGAGCCATTCCTCGAGCTGCCTCGCGTTCTCGACACGGAACGTGTTGCGGGCGCCCGCGCCGGCCGGGGGCTTCACCACGAGCGGGAACCCGATCGTCGCGGCGAACGACCGGCACTCGGCCGCGTCCCCGCAGAGCTGATGCCGCGCGCACGGGACGCCGGCCGCACGCAGTACGTCTTTCATCCGGGACTTGTCACGGAAGTTCTGCGCCGCCTCGACGCCCAGCCCCGGGATCCCGAACCGGGCGCGCACCTCGGCGAGGGGAACCTGCAGCTCCTCGAGCGTGCCGACCAGCCGCTCGATCGGGCCGAGGCGGCCGGCAAGCGCCTGGACCGCTCCCGCGAGCATGCCGGGTTCCAGGCTGTCCTCCACCCGCATGTATGAAGCGACGTGACCGCGCAGCTCGGGCGGGAGCTTCTCCTCCGGCTCGTGGGTCACGAGCCCGAACCGCACGCCGGGCAGCCGCGCGACGGCGGCGACGAAGCGCATGGTCGTCTCGATGAAGTACGGCGCGACGAAGACGACGGTAGGCATGGGCGCAGGAATCTATCGGCTCGCCGAGGGGGCGGCAACCGCCGCCTCTGTGCTACGTTCCCCCGGCTCTTCCGGGCGCCCTGCCCCGGTCTCCCCCCACACCTGTTCCCGATCCCATGCGCATCTGCTTCGTCACCTCCGAGCTCGCTCCGCTGGCCAAGGTCGGCGGCCTCGCCGACGTCTCGGCGGCCCTTCCGCGCGCGCTGCTCGAGCTGGGACACGACCTGCGCGTCTACCTGCCGCTCTATCGGCGGCTGCGGGACAGCGGTGTCGCGATGGCCCCCGATCCGGCACTTCAGGGGATTCCGCTGCAGCTCGGGCGCCGCACGTTCCAGTTCTCGATCCAGACCACGCGCCTGGCGGGCTCCGACCTCGAGGTCCGCCTGGTGGACTGCCCGGCGCTCTATGACCGCCCTGGGTTCTACACTCAGGACGACGACGAGCACCTGCGTTTCGTCATGCTCACGCGCGCCGCCATCGAGTGCTGCCAGCGCACGCAGTGGGCGCCCGACGTCCTGCATTGCCACGACTGGCAGACCGCGCTCGCGCCCCTCTATCTCAAGACCGTCTATCAATGGGACCGTCTGTTCGAGAAGACACGCACGGTGCTCACCATCCACAATCTTGGATACCAGGGGACCTTCGATGCCGCCGCACTCCCCGATCTCGGCCTCGGCGAAGGCTCGCGCCAGCTCCACCAGGCCGACCTCGCGGCGGGCAGGATCGGATTCCTCAAGACCGGGCTCGCCTACGCCGACGCGCTCACCAC
>JBKJXJ010000016.1:0-3925 GCA_046716125.1 Candidatus Eiseniibacteriota bacterium | reverse complement strand
AGATCAGCCAGGTCGTCGTCATCCCGGCCGACTATCTGGAGACCGGCCATGTGCGGCGCTTCGCCCGCACCAGCAGCCAGTTCTCGTCGGCCGACAAGCGGGCGATCGCCTCGTGGCTGGCCAACGGGCTGGTCCGGGGCCGCGTGGATTCGCTGCTTGCCGCGCGCGTGTCGCGGCCGGCCGAGCACGAGCAGCTCTTCACGCTCGGCAAGGATGGCCGGTTCGAGCTGAAGGACGACCGGCGCGAGCTGCTGGACTTCATGCTCCCCTTCATGTTCGCCATGCTGCTCGGCGTGTCGATCGTGCTGGGCGGCCAGTACCTGCTCCAGGGCGTCTCGGAGGAGAAGGAATCACGCATCCTCGAGTCGCTCCTGTGCACGGTCAGCGCGGAGGAGTTGATGGCCGGCAAGCTGTTCGGGCTGGGTGCGGCCGGGCTGCTCGTGGTGGCGATCTGGGTCTCCGCCGGGGCGGTGTTCGCCGGACCGCTCCTGCTCATGGCGGGCATCAAGCTGCCGGCCGGGCTGCTCGCCATCGCGCTCGCCTACTTCCTGCTCGGCTACCTGTTCTACGGAAGCCTCATGACCGGGATCGGGGCTCTCACCAACAACATGCGCGAAGCGCAGCAGTTCGCGGTGTGGTTCACGTTCCTGAACTTCGCGCCGTTCATCATGATCACCTTCCTGCTCGGGCAGCCAGGCTCGCCGCTGGCGATCGGGCTGTCCATGTTCCCGCCCACCGCGGCGGGCGCCATGATGTTGCGGCTCACGGCGCCGAACTCGGTGGTCCCGTTCTGGCAGGTGGCGGCCTCACTCGCCCTGCTGGCGGGCGCCGCGTGGCTGGCGCTGATGGCTTCCGCCCGCGTCTTCCGGATCGGCCTGCTGCTCTACGGGAAGACCCCGAACCTGCCCGAGATCCTGCGCTGGGCCCGGCAGCGCTAGGCCGCCGGGCCGGCGGCCGACGGGCGGTCCAGGGGCGGCGGCAGGCCCGGTGGACGGCCCTGAACGCGACAGGCGTGGCAAATAGCCCCATCCCCCGGCCAGGTCCTGGCCATTGCAAATTGGGCTTGGCACCGACTCGGCCCAATGGGACAATGGTTTAGCAGTATCTTGAGGCGTCCTGGTCCGGAGGAATGGCTCTTGCCACTCATCCCGACCCGGAGGCCGGACAGTGATCCGGCGCCTCATGACGACAGAAGCCCTAGTGCGGAACGTAAAGAGTCGGGTCCGGGAGACCCCGTCCGCCCAGAGGGTCGGAAGCGCGGGCTGCAGGCAACAAGTGCCTCATCGGCCGCTTCCCTTCTGCGAGGTGGGTTCCTGTACCCGCCTCGGTAACGGGATCGCCCGGTCGACGACCGGGCGTTTTCGTTTTCCCGCCGAGCGCCGTTCGAGGGCGAAGGACGGAGCCTAGTGCGCGGCCGCCGTATCGCCCGGCGCCGGCGTCTTCGGAGCGTCCCACGCCGGCGGCTCGGGCAGGACCCAGTCGTGCTTCGCGGGCTTGGTCCCCGGCGGCGCCTTGTCGGGGACCTTGTGGCTCACCGCCGGCAGGCTCTTCAGGTAGGCCGCGATCGAGTAGGCGTCGTCGTCCGACAGGTTGGTGTACATCGGCCACGGCATGGGCGGTAGGACCTCCGTCCCGTCCGCGCGCTGCCCGGTGCGGATGGTCTTGACGATGTCGTCCTCGCTCCACGCGGCGATGCCGGTCTCGGCATCGGGCGTCAGGTTCCTCGCGTAGGACGTGCCCCAGGGGCCGACCCATCCCAGCTCGCTGCCCGCGAGCTTGCGGCTGAAGTCCGGCGCGCCGTAGAGCGTGCCCGGGGTGTGACAGTCGTTGCAGCCCATGATGGTCGTCAGGTACTCACCGCGTGCCAGCTTGTCGGCCTGGGTCATGGGCGCCGGCGTCTTCTCCGCGGTGGTCGCGCAGGAGAGGGTGGTGACGATCGCCACCAGCATGGCGAGGGTCGACAACAGGGCGGTCCAGCGGGTCCAGCGCATGACGAATCCTCCCGGTTGGTGTGAGCATCGAGGAATCCCGTCCGGAAAATGGAGGGTGCTCCCATCCCTGTCAATGATTTGGTGTACGTTTCCGGTGCCTCGGCGGGGCGCGTGCGCCGCCACCCCTCAACCTACCGAACGGAGACCGGGTATGACGCGAACCCCGCGAACCCTCACCGCCCCCGCCTCGCGAGCATTCGTGGCGGCGCTGGTCCTGACCGTCGCCGCGAGCCTTGCCGGCGGACCGGCCGGAGCCGGGATCCGCGACATGGTCAAGTCGGCGAAGGACAAGGCCACGAAGTCCACGGGACAGAAGTCGGCGCCACAGGCCGGCCAGGCGATCGAGTTCGATGACACCATGGTCGAGCTCACCGGCGAAGTGCTCGACAAGCTCAACGCGGCCCGGAAGGCGGCCGCAGCGACCACCCAGGGCCGCCCGACCTTGGTCGCGCGCCGGAACGCCATCCCCGGGGAGATCGACCCGCTGAGCGGCAAGCATGGCGGCGAGATCTCCGAGAACCACAACCGGCGCAGCGAAGTCGAGAACTGCGTCGCGATGGCGCTGGAGGAGATCCGATCCCAGCGCTTTCAGGCCGAGCAGCAGCGGATCATGGCCAACCCGGCGTCGGCGGAGAAGATGTTGAAGCTGACCGTCGCGTTGAACGACGCCCAGCTCAAGGGCGATCAGGTCGCGATCGAGCGGCTCACGAAGGAGCTGGCGGCGATGACCGGCCCCACGAAGGCCGACACCCTCGCGGCCACGAAGAAGTGCGGGCCCATGCCGGCCGTCCATCCGGCGAAGGTGAAGATCGACGCCCTCGAGAACGAACGTGCCGGGCTCGAGACGAAGCTCCGCGACATGGACTCCAAGGCGCTCGCGTCCCAGTCCAAGAATGCCGGCATGCCCGAGGGACAGATCGCGATGGCCTGGGAACGGATCGAGCTCTATCTGACGAAGCTGAAGCACAGCCCCACGCCGAGCGGGTTCAGCAGCGCCGAGCTGCAGGCGCTGGGCGATCGCAAGAGCGCGCTGGAGGCGGCGCTCGCGGGCTCATGAATAGTTCGGGCTAGTGTTCCGTCCTGGCATCGTCGCGCTCGTCGCCGCCTGCCTCGCTCTCGCCCCCTCGCCGCCGGCATGGGCGGCCGGCTCGAGTCTCGCGATCTTCCACGAGGGCGCCTGGCGCGAATGGTGGCGCTCCGACCGTGCGCAGGAGCGCTGGACCGGGCCGGACCCGCGGGTCGCGGCCTCGCTCGCGTGGCGGCCGCTCGCCGACGGCGTGGACTGGGCCACCGTCCGCCTCGCCGGCTCGCCGCCCGCCTGGCGCACGGAGCTCGTCGTGGTGCGGCTGGATCCATCGCGGGTGCGGCTCTCGCTCGAGATGGACCTGTCGCCCGCCGGGCGCCCGGCGTGGACCATCGATCGCGCGCCAGCCGGAGCGCTGCTGGCGGTGAACGCCGGCCAGTTACTGATGACGATGCCCTGGGGCTGGGTGGTGATCGATGGACGTCAGCGCCTCGCGCCCGGGGCCGGCCCGCTCTCCACCGCGCTCGCCGTGGACTCGAGCGGGGCGCTCCGCTGGATCGCCGGGGACTCGCTCGCCCCACCGCCGCGCGACGTCGTCACGGCATTCCAGTCTTATCCCACGCTGCTCGCTGACGACGGTCGGGTTCCGACCGCTCTGCGCGTCGCCGGCGCCGGCGTGGATCTCACCCATCGCGATGCCCGCCTGGCGATCGGCGGGACGAGGGACGGCCGGCTGCTGATCGTCATGACCCGGTTCGGCGCCCTCGGCCGGGCGGCGGAATCGGTGCCGATCGGCCCGACCACCCCCGAGATGGCGGCCATCCTGGGAGCGCTCGGCGCCCGCGACGCGGTGATGCTGGACGGCGGGATCTCGGCGCAGCTCCTGTTGCGCGATCCGGCCAGCGGCAAG
>JBKJXJ010000015.1:0-3564 GCA_046716125.1 Candidatus Eiseniibacteriota bacterium | reverse complement strand
GTCGGGGCCTGCTGGTCGGTAGGAACGTCCGTACCGCCGCTGTTGATGATGGCACTCGGGTCGCCGCCCAACATGTACACCACGAGGGCGAGAACCACCATGCCGATGCCGCCCCCGGCGGCAAGGGGCATTCGGCTGCCCCGGGCATCCACGACGTTTTCACTGCGCCTGCCGCTTCTCAGCACAGATCATCCTCCTGGTGAAAGGCCGCCAGCCAGGATGGCACGAAAGTAATGATGCGCGCGGAGTCTCAGGGAGGGGGCAGGAAGCAGGACACTCCTTCGAAGGTGTACCCGAACTGGCTCACCGCAGAGTCCCGTTCCGACGCATAGATCGTGTACAGGTGCTTGTTGCCGAACCGCAGGCGGTACCACGGCGTCGGCGCCGCGGGCGTGCTCGCGGGATGACAATAGGCGGCTACGCCTTCGAAGACGTAGCCGAACTGGGCCACCGCGGAGTCTCGCTCCGACGCATAGATCGTGAAGAAGTACTCCCCCGCGCTGCTGCTGAAGAGCCGGTACAGGGGCACGCGGCCGTCGGCCGCACTCGACACGAACCACTTGCAGCAATTCCCCTCGAACACGTAGCCGTATTGCAGCTGCGCCGAGTCCCTCTCGAAGGGATAGACGGTGAACAGGTACGCGCCGATCGAGGGGTGGCGGAGTCGATATACGGTCGCCGGGTCCGTGATGGCCGCGTCGTCGTCGATGATCGTGCCGATACCCTGGCCGTCCGCGAGGGTGGCGTTCACCGGACCCGAGAGGTTGACCAGGAACGTCTCGTTTGGCTCGACGGCTCCGTCGCCGATCGCGGGCACCGTCACCGTCCGGGTGGTGACTCCGGCGTTGAAGGACAGGCTGCCGCTGGTCAGCGTGTAGTCGACGCCCGAGGACGCGGTCTGGGCCGCGGTCGCATAGTTGACGGTGACGGTTGCGGAGCTGGCCGCGGACAGGGTCACCGGGAAGACCACGTTCGCGGGCCCGGAGTTGCCCTCCACGACGCTGGCGTCGCCGATGGACAGCGTCAGGGCCAGCTCGTAGGCCCCCACATCGGGGGCGCCGCCGCTGAAGCCGTCGTTGATGCCGGGAATGAAGAGGCCCGCGTCCACCAGCGGGCTTCCCGGCTGGGGCGCGAAGTTGCCTCCCGCGGGATTCACGAGCTGCGGCGGAGCGGAGAGGCCCTGGAGCTCCTGTCCCTGGGAGGCCCGGTAGGCGGCCAGCGTGTCGTAGCGCGTTCCCTCCCACCAGACGAGGCGGGTGGGATCGGTGGTGTAGAAGTCGTCGTAGTTCCCGTCCCAGACCACGGGGTTGATCTTCGCCAGGGCGTAGCGCGTGCCGGCGACCACGTTGTTGCGCAGGCGGATGAAGGTGGAGAAACCCGGGTTCAGGAGGGAGATCGCGTGGGTCGAGGGGACGTCGGTGAGGAGGGTGTTGTGGTAGAGGTAAACCGGTCCCACCGGGGTCGAATATCCGCTGTTGATCTTGAGGGCGCTCGCGGTAGCCCCGTCCACCAGGCTGGTCCGGGTGTTGCCGAAGCGGTAGGCCACGTTGCGCACGAAGTAGACCGGTCCCGGGGCGGCGGGCGCCACCGCGAAGGCCATGTGGACGTCGTGCACGTAGTTGTCCCAGAACCGCATGTTCGAGCAGTAGCCCTCCGGCTCGAACGCATCGTCGGTGTGGTCGTAGAGGACGTTCTGGTAGAGGTCCATCTCGTTCGTGAGGCCCGAGAGCGGGGGCGCGGCCGACCCGCAGGGACCGATCCCGTTGAACGTCCCGTGGAAGGTGTTCCGCCGGACGACGTGCCCACGCCCGACGTCGTCGGTGAAGGAGATCCCGTTGTTCTCGGCGGTGCTGAGCTTGACGGAGCTCCAGGGCCAGCCGGAGATGGAGGTGTCCGAGAGCTCGTTGTCCTCCAGGCGATGGCGGTCGCCACCCTTCACCCACACCCCGGCCGCTTCGATGTCGTGGATCCGCGACCCCTTGACCGTGCAGTCTGACGAGTAGCGAAGGTAGACCCCCTTCCCGAAGTCGGTGACCCCGAAGTGACGGATCTCCAGGTTCTCGATGCGCACGAAGGAGCGCCCGTCGATGAAGAAGCCGTCCTCCCGGCGCGCGACGTGCATGGTGTGGGCGGACGGCGCGCTTCCGTCCGAGAACTTCACGGAGAGGGTAGTGCCGTCGAAGAAGAACCCCCCGGGGGGGCCGACGGACAGCGCGGTGAGGTTGGCCAGGCTGCCGTACTTGTAGAGCCGGCCTGCGTCGGTCACCACGTGTCCGGTGGCGAAGCCGGTGACACGGGAATGGACGCCGTTGGGCTGGGGAGTCCAGGTCACGCCGCCCGCAATGGCCCCGTCGGCTCCGTCCAGGATCACCCCGGCGCTGGTGCCGCGGAAGACGATCGGCTGGCTGGCCGTGCCCGAGCGGGGCACGCTCACGGTCTCCCGGTACACACCCGGATTGATCAGGATGAGGTCGCCCGCCTGTGAGAGCGTGGCCGCACGCTGGATCGTCTGGACCGGGAGCCCCGGGCTCGTCCCGGCGTTCGAGTCGCTGCCGGTGGTCGAGACGTAGAGGGTGCGCACGGTCGGCTCGGGGAGCGAGTCGACGCGAGTCTGGACGGTGGTGATGACCGTGGCGCTGCCGGACACGCCCTCGGGATCCGAGAGCGTCACCCTCGCCTCGTAGGTCGTGCCGGGCGAGAGCCAGAAGAGGCTGCCCACGAAGTGCGTGGCGTCGATGCGGGTGAGCGGATGGCCCGCCTTGAACACGCCCGTGGTGGGGCGCCACTCGAGGGCGGCCGAGCCGTTGCGGTTGTCGTCGCCGCTGATGGTCACGACCACGCCCCCGGCGTGGAAGTTCCCATATCCAGACGCCGACACGAGCGTGACCGGATCGACCGCCCAGGCGGCCCTGGAAAGGCCGGAGAGCAGGGCCACGCAGACGCAGACGCGTGCGATCACGGGTCGATGCGGCCGCATGGCCGCACTATACGGCGGCCCCCCGTAGCCGCACAACGGAGGGGTCCTCCGTTCCCGGTCGCCCCCCGGCGATCTCGTCTGGAGTGGCGGAAGCGGGTGGGAAAGCGGGTCGAGAAGCCCTGGGGCTACGAGCTGTGGTGGGCGCGCACCGACCGCTACGTGGGCAAGATCCTGCACGTGAAGCGCGGGGAGAGCCTCTCCTTGCAGTACCACAACGTCAAGGAGGAGACGATCATGGTGCAGTCGGGCCGGCTGCTCTTCGAGACGGGGCCGCAGGGTGCGACCGAGCTGCGCAAGGTGGAGATGCGCCCAGGTGACGTCTTCCACATCACGCCCGGCACCGTGCACCGCATGACCGGGCTCGAGGACTGCGACATCGTCGAGGTCTCGACACCGGAGCTGGAGGACGTGGTGCGCCTCGAGGACCGCTACGGCCGCAAGGGGACGTCGCAGCCCTAGCGAGCGAGCAGTCCGCGCCCACAGGGCCGTCGGCGCGGGGATGCTGCTGCGCGTCAGCCGTATCGCCAGATCATTTTATCGCTGCCGCTTCGCAGCACCCGCTGCGCCGCCGGCCCCCAGGGCGCCAG
>JBKJXJ010000014.1:0-5721 GCA_046716125.1 Candidatus Eiseniibacteriota bacterium | reverse complement strand
GCGACCGGGGTGGTGGCCGGCGCCCGCCGCGCCATCCCGCTGCCCGGCGGCGGCAGGCGCTTGACCGAACTCGGGGCGTGCATCCCGCCGCACGAGGCGGCGGTGAGGGCGAGGACCACGAGTGCGGTGGTGCGGATGAACGATCGGTCCCGGGTGGCGGCTCCTCCTTGCGTCACTTGCTCCCCCCCTGCGATACCGACGGTGAGCGGCCGGCTAGGGCGTCGCGACGTCCCCGCGGCGCGGCCTGCGCAGCTTGACCAACCGTCCATCGATCGTGTCCGACCGGACTCCGGTCGTGGCGATCATCCGGTAGAAGTAGACGCCGTTCCCGAGCACGTCCCCGTCGGCGTCCCGCCCGTCCCACGGCCACTGATGATAGCCGGGCGACAGACTGCGCTCCACGCGCTCGTACACCAGCCGCCCGCTCACGGTGAAGACGCGCAGCAGGATGTCGGCCGGGCCATCGGCCAGCAGATAATAGGAGAAGGCACTCCCCACCTGATCGTCGAACGGGTTCGGGAACGCCATGACGTCGCGCAGCATGCGGCCTTCCGCGGCGAGCTGGTCCACGACCCGGAAGCGGTGCTCGGCGTGCAGGCTGTCGAGCGCGGTCAACTCGACCACGTGATTCCCGTTGGCGTAGGGGGCATGGGTCCAGCGCAGGATCCAGGTCCGTTGCGTGGCGTCGGTCGCGGTCGCGGTGAACGGCTGGACGATGGCGTCCACCTCGAGCGTCATCTGGTTCACGGGATCCGTGAGCGGGGCCGGCAGCGTGACCAGCAGGGAGAGGTCGGCGGCCGGCGTCACGGCGTCGTTCTCGACCATGGGATTGTCCGAGACGCGCAGCTGGGTGAAGAACGGGAACACCACGTTGAAGTCGGTCTGGACCCCGTAGCGGTCCACGGTGCGCAGGGTGTAGCGCAGCACGCCGGCCCGCACCGGCGTGACGTACGACAGGTGGTAACGTCGCCCGCCGAGGCCGGCGGCGGCGGTGTCGGGGAACGCGGGGGTCAGCGTGTAGGCCGAGTCCGGGATGACCCGGCTGACGCCCGAGGCGCCCTCGATCAGCGTGATAGAGCGGATCTCGACGTTCGAGACCAGGTCGGCCTCGAGGTGCAACGTGTCGCGCGGCGGCGCCAGCGAGACCGGGCGGTCGCTCACGACCGTGTCGCCGTTGGCGGTGACGAGCGTCTGGGGCGGTCCGATCGAGATGCGCATCGCCGGATCGCCGAGCAGCGTGTAGCTGAGCGCGATCGCGGACTCGCTCTGTCCGGAGATGACGGCCGGCACGTAACGCAGGTAGGCGAGCGCGATCGTCTCCCCGAACACGACACGCGCCCCGAGATCGCCGTTGTTGAGCTGGTCGTCGTGCGGCGGATCCACGAACATCGCCCGCGCCAGCGCCACGTTGATGTGGTCGGTGCCGGTGCTGGGGATGCTCTCGAATCCCACCGAGGCGTAGGACGCGATCGCGCCCCGCCGCGGCAGCATGGCCATCTCCTCGCCCATGGGCGGGCCGATCCCGGGGCGGCGCTCCCAGACCCGGGCGAACGCGTTCGCATGGCAGGAGAACGCCGAGAAGATGAACGGCATGTCGTCGTTGGTCAGCAGGCGCTTGTCGTCGTCGCCGCCCACGTTCCGGTAGAAGTTCTCGTGCGCCAGCACGGACTCGTTGGCGTGCCCCTGGTAGTTCCACCACATGCGCCCCGCGTTCAGGCGCGAGAACAGCTCGGGCGTCACCGCGGCGCGGGTGCGGTTCTGGGTGGCGACGATGTCCGGCCGGCAGGGCGCCACGCCGCCGCTGTTGGGCTCGTTCGCCAGCGCCACGCCCAAGTCGTAGTGCTCGACCTCGCTGCGGCGCAGCCCCGCGGAGTCCACGATCGCCGCGCGGATGCGCTCGTTGAGCAGCCGGAACTTGTCCTCATAGCCACGGAAGCAGTAGGCGACGCTGCTCGAGCCGCCACCGAAGGTCGAGGCCGCCGAGTACTGGTCGTCGCTGAACAGCAGATGCCGGTTCCGCCAGAGCTGGTCCGGGGCGAAGTTCTCGTATGTGACCAGCTTCGACACCACGTCGGTCAGCTCCGACTGCGTGTTGGCGGGGATCCGACCGATGAACAGCTCGGGCAGGATGGGATCGCCCGGCGCGCAGCCGTTCAGGCACCACACATACCAACCGTCGCTGGGCACGGTCTCGCGCCCGTCGGGCGCGACGCCGACCGGACCGGGGATCTTGTACACCGGCACGATGTCGGGCCCGGCTTCGCGGAGGAAGTTCTGCGGGTCCTCGGAGCCGTCGCCGGCCAGCAGCACGAACTTCGCGCCCCAGTTGTTGAGCGCGAACCGGATGTAGCGCTTGATCGCGTACGCCGAGCGGCGCCCGCCGTTGAACTCGTCGAACACGGCTTCGAGCGGGCTCACGACGACGTCGAGCCCCTGCTCCGTCCGCAGCGTCACGAGCGGCTGGGCGGCGCCGAGCCAGGCCTCGGGCACGATCAGCAGATAGTCGCCCGAGGTCTTCTCTCCCAGCCGGGCGCGAGTCACCGCGGTGATGCGCTCGGGAGCCACCGTCCTGGGCTGCGAGAACACGATATAGCGGCGGCGCACGCCCGGCGCCGCGACGTCCTGGAAGCGCAGCCTGAACTCCAGCCCGTCGGGCTGGCGCCGCACATCCGTCAACCGGATCGGATCGTCGGGGTTGGTGACGTCGTACGCGCGCAGCGTCGTCGTGTCGCTGAACCCGGTCGCGGCGATCTCGAAGGCGGCGGCCGCGTCGCCGCTGTTGCAGTCCAGGTAGTCGTTCAGCGCGCGGTAGGCGCGCCAGTAGGTGGCTTCGAACCAGTTGAGTCTGGCCGCCGCGAACGCATTGGTGCTCGGGTCCGCGGGCGCGCTCGCGCTCCGCCCCCACATGACGACGCTGTTGGTGCGTCCCTCGGTGACCGCGGTCCCGGGCAGATTGGCACCCACCAGGAGATTCCCCTTGCCGGACCAGCCGACCGAGTCCGCCACGGTGCTGTAGACCAGCGCGCCGTTCCGCACCCGGGCCCAGGTGTAGTAGACGCCACCGCTCCGGCCCCCCTGCCAGGCGATCGTGAACGGGATGGCGTGGGTCGGGTCGAGGTGGTTGGCCTCGAACAGCAGCGTCTCAGGCCGGGCGAAGTAGGGCACGAGCCCGGTCCAGTGGAACTGGTCGAAGAGCGATTCGGCCGGCGCCGCGCCGGGGAACGGCAAGTGCACCAGGTTCTTCTCCCAGCGCTGCTTCCACGGGTAGCTGGAGAGCAGCGGCAGCCCGGGCGTCCCGATCCAGCCGCTGCGTCCACCGACGCGCAGCCCCGGGCGCGGCACGCGCGTGGCGTAGATGACCTCGCCGTCGCCCCACGCGCGCTGCGGCAGCGAGGCGTTCGAGCGCCCGGCCCAGTCCCGGACGAACACGACGATGCGGTCGCCGGCGTCGAAGACCTGGTTCGCGGGCTGGGCTTCGTCCACCTCGATGGGCAACTCGATCGTCGCGTAGGCGGGAATGGCGTCCTCGGCGAACTCATGGCGGTGGACGCTCACCTCGCTCACCGGGACGTTGGCCGGGAATCCGCGCGCGGCGAGCACGTCGTATTCGAGGGCGTAGACGCCGGTGGTATCCACCTCGATCCGCACCTCGGGCCCGGACTCGTCGAACAGCGCGACACCGAGGTTCCGCGCCGGCTCGGCGCCGCGTTCGGGCACGCGGTCGAAGAGCGTGCCGCCCGGGGCGACGCGTCGCGCCCTGGTCGGAGCGGTGCGCCACGAGCGGCCCTGCTCGAAGTTGATCAAGGCGCCGCGCAGGACCGGGTCCCAGTGATGGTCCTCGGGCGCCGTGATGACGTCCCTCCTGGGCGTCGCGATCCCGGAGAAGTCCACGCGCACGCGCAGCCGGCGGCGGGCCCAGAGCCGGGCGCCGGCCTCGTCGTATCGGAACGGGTGGAGCGTGACCGCCACCATGCGCTGGCCGCGCAGGGTGAAGGGCGCTCCCACCTCGACCGATGCCGCGGGCCAGGGACCGTCGCGGATCGGGTCGGCCGGCTCGGAGGTCGGCACCATGCCCATCCCCTGCGGGTCCTCGGTGAAGCCGCGCCGCTCGCCCAGGATGAGCCGGACACCGTCGCGCATCTCCTCGGCATCGCCCTCGATCACCCCCAGGATCGGGCTGGCGCCCGAAGGCAGCGCCACGAGCGTGGTGGCCGAAGGCAGCACCGGGCGCCCGGTGGACGTCTGGGCGGCCAGGCCCGGGGCGGTCAGGAGCGAGCGGCCATCCGGGCCGGCGGGACCAATCGTGAAGCCGGGCAACGCCAGCTCGAGCGTTACGCCACGATCATCGGCCTCAAGCAGTCGCACCGGGTCGGCGCGAACGGCGGAGACCAGCACGAGCGGCAGGGCGAGCAGGAGGGCGGCCGCTCGAAGTGGCAGGCGAGGACGCATGAGCCCCTAAGTCTAGGGATGCCGCCGAGAGCGGGTCAAGTCGCTGCTATACTGCACCCTCTCTCGTCGCATGCGGTCCACTCCCCGGGAGGTGACATGGCATCTCGTGATCGCGGGCGCCGGGCAGCGTCCCTGCTGGTGCTGGCGTCTCTGGCCGCAGTGTCCCTGGCGGCCTGCGCAACATGGAGCGCCGCGGGCTTCGATGCCGTCGCGGCGGCGCCGCGCCCGGCCACGTCCTCGAAGCCCTCGGTCACCCGCCCCGGGTCGGTCCGGCTCCCGGCCGGCCGGCCGATGCCCGATACCGTCCTGGCGCTGGTGGACGGGACGCGGTGGGTGACCGCGAGCATCTTCCGGACCAGCTGGTCCCAGCTCACGCCCCCGTCACGACCCGATTCCCTTACCCCGGAGAGCGCCCGGCAGTTTCTCGAACTCCTGACCGACAAGGAGCTGCTCGCCGGCAAGGCGAGCGAGGAGACCTGGGAATGGACCTCGATCGAGAGCGCCCAGGTCGCCA
Source organism: Candidatus Eiseniibacteriota bacterium (assembly GCA_046716125.1). Lineage (GTDB taxonomy): Bacteria > Eisenbacteria > RBG-16-71-46 > RBG-16-71-46 > RBG-16-71-46 > WS-11. The sequence continues at coordinate 758 of JBKJXJ010000014.1, read as the reverse complement.
ACCTGCGCGACCGGACCATGATGCGCACCGTGCTCGACTCGGCGCTGGTCGCGGCGGCCCGCGCGCGCGCGGCCGCCGGGGCACCGCCGCTCGGGACCGAGGCGCTGGGCGTGGTCGCCCGCGAGAGCACCGTCGCCGCGATGAAGCTGGTCTACGACGACCTGCTGGTCTCCAAGCTGGCGAAGGCGTGGGGCGCCCTGCCCAAGCCCTCGACGGATTCCACGATGTGGTCGCGGCTCCGTGTCATGGGCCAGATGCCGGCGATCGAGCCCGCCGACTCGGCGCGCGTCGTGGCATGGTCCGGTGCCGGGACCTGCCGGGTGTCGGAGCTGGTGGACGCCTGGAAGAAGTTGAACCCGCTGTTCCGGCCGCGGGTCGAGACGGAGGACCAGGTCCGCGACCTGGTCGAGAACGTGCTCTTCGAGCGCGCGCTTCGGCGCGACGCCATGAACCAGAATCTCGAGCATCATCCGAACGTGGTGCGGGCCGTCCAGCGCCAGCGCGAGTTCCTGGCATCGCAGTATTTCGTGACCCGCGAGGTGTATACGAAGATCCCGACCGACGACGCGACGTTGCGCCGATACTACGACCGCGACCCCGACGTGTGGACGATCCCCACCCGGGTCCAGCTGTTGCGCCTCCTGCTGCCCGAGCGCCCCGAGGCGATGCGCATGGCGGCGCGCCTCAGGGACGCGGCCGAGGCGGAGTCGCTGGTGGCGCGCGGCGGGCGCCAGGGCGTCAACTACGTCGCCGAGATC
>JBKJXJ010000013.1:0-5465 GCA_046716125.1 Candidatus Eiseniibacteriota bacterium | reverse complement strand
AATTCGCCGCCAACACCGGTGCCCCGGCTTCCGGCACGGTCGAGGCTCCGCGCACCCATCTGGTCACCTTCGAATCCATCCGGGAGGATCCGAGGGTCAGGGTCTATGTCCGTTCGGCCGACGCGGCGCTGGCCGAGATCGGCTATACCGAGCACGGCGAGCGCCACGTGGGGCTGGTCGCCCACATCGCCTACAACATCTTGAAGCGCCTGGGTCATCCCGAGCGCGAGGCGGAGCTGGCGGCGATCGCCGGCTACCTGCACGACATCGGCAACGCGGTCAACCGGGACCATCACGCCCAGACGTCGGCGGTCATGGCGATGCAGCTGCTCGCCGACATGCGGATGCCCGACGCCGAGATCGCCCGCGTGATGGGCGCGATCGGCAACCACCACGAGAACGACGGCGACCCGGTGAGCCCGGTGGCGGCCGCGGTGATCCTGGCGGACAAGAGCGACGTGCACCGCACCCGGGTGCGCAACCCGGACATGATCCGGTTCGACATCCACGACCGCGTGAACTACGCGGTCGAGCGCAGCTTCCTGAACGTGGACGAGGCGACCAAGCGCATCACGCTGGAGCTCACCGTGGACACGGCGATCTCGCAGGTGATGGAGTACTTCGAGATCTTCATGTCCCGCATGGTGGCTTCACGCAAGGCGGCCAAGTACCTCGGGACCGCGTTCGGACTGACAGTGAACGGCAACCGGCTGACCTAGAGCCGCTAATGGAGGACAGATTGCGATCCAATCAGAATGTGGTGCGAGGTCTGGCCATCGCGGCGCTGCTGGCGGCCACGGTGGTGGAGCGCGCCGACGCGCGTAACCCGCATTGCTCGGGGGGCATCCTCTACGTCACCCAGGCGATCCGCGACAAGGACAAGGGTGATACCGAAAGCTACCAGCGCCAGATGCGCAAGGCGGTGTTCGAGCTGGAGCAGTGCGTGCGCGAGGACCCGGCCGACCCCGAGGCGCAGGGCTACCTCGCCTGGGCCTACGCCGAGTTGGACAGCGGCTGCGCGTCCGGCAAGGCGTTCGCCGCCGCGATCGAGGGCCTGACCGCCAAGGGTGACAAGAAGAAGGCCGAGTGGGCGACCAGCAACCGGAACTCCTACTGGACCCGGTCGTTCAACGACGGGATCGAGCATATCCGCGTCGCCCAGCAGGCCTACCCGGAGTTCTCGAAGAAGCCGGCCGACGAGGCCGATTCGACGCTGAAGGCCGAGGCCGAAAAGCACTATAAAGAAGCGCTCGACGACCTCACCCGCGCCTCATGCCTCAAGCCGGGTGACCCGCGCACGATCCGCAACCTGGGCTCGGTCCACGCCTTCATGGGCGAGTTCAAGGTGGCCGAGTCGATCTTCTCGGATGGCCTGAAGGCCGCTCCGGGCGACAGCGGGCTCATGCTCTCGCTCAAGTCGGTGCGCGTCGCGACCGCGCGGAGCCTGGTGGACGGCAAGAAGTACGACGAGGCGATCGCCCATTTCAACGAGCTGATCAAGGCCGAGCCCAACTCGTCGGACCACCAGCTCTCGCTCGGCGAAGCGCTCTTCGCCCGCGCCCAGAGCAAGGAAGGCGATGCCCGCAAGGTCGACTTCCGGGGCGCGGGCGACGCCTATGCGCGCGCCGGCGAGCTCAAGCCCACCGACGCGGACCTGTTCTTCAACGCCGCGCTCGCCTATCAGAACGCCGGCGTCTGGGACAAGGCCGAGGCGATGTGGCGGGGTGCCCTGAAGCTGCGACCCGACGACGCCGAGGCGCTGTCCTCGCTGGGCGCGGTGCTGGCCGAGCAGAAGAAGCACGCCGAGGCGATCAAGACGCTGCACAGCGCGGTGAGCCTGAAGCCGGAGAACATGAACCTCCACCGGCAGTTCGCCTCGATCTACATCAAGGCCGGGAACAACGGCAAGGGCAACGAGGAGCTGATGGTGTTTCTCGCGCTGCGTGACGGGCAGCCGGCGGCCGACGCCGCGGCGGCCGCCAAGGCGGCCCCCCCCGAGACCGCGGCTGGCAAGACGTTCGCGGCGGAAGGCGCCCCCGAGAAGGTGGTCACCTGGGTCGGCGACAAGGAGACCTACGAGACCTGGTTCTACTGGGCGAAGAAGCGCGCCTTCACGTTCAAAGGCGGGCTGCTTGTCACCAAGTCCGACTGGACCGTGGCGGACCTCACGGTGAGCGCCGCCCCCGGCAAGTAGACCTCGAACCCCGGGCGCCGGGACCGGCGCCCGGGGAATCGCGCAAGGCCTTGTCCAAAAACTGATTGACACGTTTTGAACCCCGGCGGTAGCTTCCCCCCCGAACGTGCTGGCCATCGAGCGCGGGGCGCTCCCTGTCACGGCGGCACCAGGAGGGCGAGATGACCAAGGCGGATATCGTGGATCAGATTGCCGAGCGGACCGGCCTGACCAAGAAGGATGTGGCCGAGACGGTGGACAACTTCCTCAACGCGGTGGCACGCGCACTCGCCAATGGCCACCACATCGAGATCCGCGGATTCGGGACGTTCCGCGTCAAGGACCGCAAGTCACGCATCGCCCGCAACCCTCGCACCGGTGAGGCGGTCCCCGTCCCCCCGCGGCGGGTGCCGGTCTTCAAGGTGTCGAAAGAGCTGAAGGACATGGTGGCGCAGGGGTAACACGCGTCGCCGGATGGCGAAACGGGGTGGGATCCCTGGCGGACCCCACCCCGTCTCAATTCCTTCGCCCGCCCCTCAGTCGCGGCTGTTCCTCAGCATGATGAGCCGCAGCAGCTGGAGCGCCGCCATCGCCGCCGCCGCCACGTAGGTCAGTGCCGCCGCGTCGAGCACCTGCTTGGCCTGCCCGACCTCCTCCGGCATCACCGCGCCGCTCTCGGTGAGCTGGGCCAGCGCCCGGCTCGAGGCGTTGAACTCGACCGGCAGCGTGACCACCTGGAACAGGACCGCCCCGGTGAAGAAGAGGATACCCAGGTCCATGAGCCCCTTGGCCCACGGGCCGCCGAAGAACAGCCCGACCATGAACAGCGGGAACGCGGCCAGGCTGCCGATCTGGGCGACCGGCGCCAGCGTCGTGCGGATCGCGAGCGGGGCGTAGCCCTGCGCGTGCTGGAGCACGTGGCCCACCTCGTGCGCGGCCACCGCGATGGCAGCGATCGACGCGCCGCGATAGTTCATCTCCGACAGCCGCACCTTCTTCACGCGCGGGTCGTAGTGGTCGCTCAGCATCCCGCCCACCTCCTCGACCGCGACGTCGTTGACGCTGTTGCGCGTCATGATCGCCAGCGCCGTCTCGCGCCCGGTGCGCCCGTTCGCGGCGCGCACCTTGGAGAACTTCTTGTACGTGTGCTGGACCTTCCACTGCGCCCAGAAGGCGAACAGGAGCGCCGGGATGAGGAGAAGCATGGTGGGGTCGAAGAACGGCATCACTGTCTTGATCCTCCAGGTTGACGCGATCGATACGGCCCTTCCGATGGGGGACTCGGGCTCGCGCTTCGGGAAATCGGACTCATGAGACGGCAGCGGGGACGCCCATGTGTCAAGGGATTGTCACGACCGTCGCGGCCGGCCGTGCGAGCGCGTAGACTGCGGCGATCATGACCGCTCCCGCACCCGTGGATCTGAGAAGCGACACCGTCTCGCGGCCCACCCCGGCCATGCGCCGCGCCATCGCCGAGGCGGCGGTGGGCGACGACGTCTACGGCGACGACCCGACGGTGAACGAGCTCGAGCGCCGCGTCGCGGCGCTCGCCGGGATGGAGGCCGCGGTCTTCGTCCCGAGCGGCACCATGGGGAACCAGCTCGCTGTCAACGCCCACACCACCCCGGGCGACGAGGTGCTGCTCGATGCCCAGTCGCACCTCTACATCAACGAACAGGGCGGGATCGCGGCGCTCTCGGGGTGCCTCGCGCACCCGTTGGACGGCGAGCGCGGCACGCCCGACCCGGCGGCGGTCGCCACGGCGGTGCGCGACCCGTCCGACGATCACGTCGCGCGCGTCTCCCTGCTCTGCCTCGAGAACACGCACAACCGCCATGGCGGCGCCATCCTGCCGCTCGAGCGGCTGCGGGCGCTGAGCACCGCGGCGCGCGCGAAGGGGCTGCGCGTCCACCTGGACGGCGCCCGGCTCTGGAACGCCTGCGTCGCGACCGGGGTGCCGGTCCGCGAGTGGGCGGCGCACGTGGACAGCCTGATGATGTGCTTCTCCAAGGGACTCGGCGCGCCCGTGGGCTCGGTCCTGATCGGCGGCGACGATCGCGTCCGCCACGCCCGGCGGGTGCGCAAACGGTGGGGCGGCGGGATGCGCCAGGTCGGCATCCTCGCCGCCGCCTGCCTGTACGCCATGGATCATCATGTGGACCGGCTCGCGGACGACCACGCCCGTGCCCGGAAGCTGGCCGCAGGGCTGCGCGCGATCCCGGGGGTGAACGTCCCCGAGCCCGAGACCAACATCGTCATGATCGCGTTGGAGGACCCCTCGCTCGACCGCGAGGCGCTCCTGCGCGGGCTTGATGAGCGCGGCGTATGGATGGGCCCCTCGGGGCCGCGGCGTATCCGCGCCATCACCCATCTCGACGTGGACGACGCCGGCATCGGCCGGGCGATCGCCGCGTTCCAGGCCGCCGCGGCGGAGCGCCTCGAGGCCGTCGCCGGCCGACCCCGATGAACCGCCCGCCCTTAGGCCCGGGGCCGCCCGGTGGACGGACTTCGGAGGCGCGTGCTACCGTGCGGCCGCTTTTCGGGCCGTGTCCATGGCCGGTGACGGCGGAAGGAGTGGCGTGACGCACGCGGGTCCCTCCGGGAGCGGAGGCACCCTGTATCTGGTGGCCACGCCGATCGGCAATCTCGAGGACATCACGCAGCGGGCGGTGCGGGTCCTCGGCGAGGTGCAGGTGATCGCGGCCGAGGATACGCGGCGCACGCGGCGGCTGCTCGAGCACTTCGGGCTCGCCACCGCGATCGTCAGCCTGTTCGAGCACAACGAGCGGGCGCGGATCCCGGGGCTGCTCGCCCGGCTCGAGCGCGGCGAGAGCGTGGCGGTCGTAACCGACGCGGGCTCACCGGGGATCTCCGATCCCGGGTATCCGCTGGTGCGGGCGGCCGCGGCGGCGGGATTCCGGGTGGAAAGCGTGCCGGGGGCGAGCGCGGTGATCGCGGCACTTCAGATCAGCGGCCTGCCCACGGACGCCTTCGTCTTCGTGGGGTTTCTGCCGCCCAAGGGCGCCGCGCGGCGCCGGCGGCTCGAAGAACTTTCCGAGCGGCGGGAGACGGTGGTGGCGTTCGAATCGCCGCACCGGATCGACGGATGCCTCGCCGACCTCGAGGCGGTGTGGGGAGATCGACCGATGGTGCTGGCGCGCGAGCTGACGAAGCTCCACGAACAGATCGTGCGGGGGACGGCGCGCGAGGTGCGCGCGGGGCTGCGCGCCGATCAGCGGCGGGGCGAGATCGTGCTGGTCCTGGGCGGCCGCGGCGGCGGCCCGCACACGCA
>JBKJXJ010000012.1:0-3694 GCA_046716125.1 Candidatus Eiseniibacteriota bacterium | reverse complement strand
TCCTCGACCAGGATCTTGTAACGCTCCGCGCGTCCGACGGTCGCCGCGGCGATCTCGGCCCGCAACTGCTGGAGCATGAACGGACGGTCCGCGGTCCAGACCGAATCGTTCGCGGCCACCTTGCGGTTCTGGAAGATCTGGCGGAGCCGGGTCCATTCCGCGTCGGCGAGCGCGAAGTCCTTGCCCAGAAGCTGCGGCGTCCACTTGCGGTCCTTGTGGGTCGCGACGTAGTGCGTGGCGAACTCGAAGAACACGCGCTTCTGCAGCATGTCGATCTGGGGCCGGGTGAGCGGCGGTCCTTCCTTGAGCACGACGTCCGGATAGATGCCGCCGCCGCCGTAGACGCTGCGGCCGCTCGCGGTCTTGAACTTGGGTCGCGCCGCCATCGCCGAGTCGCTTGGCACGTCCTCGCGCGCGGCGTCCTCGTTGTATTCGTTCCGGTCGGCGAACTTGTCGTAGGGCCGCTGGATCTGCCTTCCGCTCGGCGTGTAGTACTTGGCGATGGTCAGCAGCAGCTTCGAACCGTCGCCGAGCCGGAGCTGATTCTGGACCAGGCCCTTACCGAACGAGTTCACCCCCGCGACCAGCCCGCGGTCCAGATCCTGGACGCCGCCGGCGACAATCTCGGACGCCGAGGCGGTGCCGTGGTCGATCAGCACGACGATCGGGCCGTCCACCAGCTTCGGGCGCTCGCTGCTGTAGTAGTCGGCGTTCGCCGAGGCGATTCGGCCGCGCGTGTAGACCACCCGCTTGTTCTGCGGCACCAGCGCGTCGAGCACCTCGACCGCCTGGGAGAGCAGGCCGCCGTAGTTGCCGCGCAGGTCGAGCATCAGCGACTTCATGCCCTGCCCCCGGAGCGTCGTGAGCGCCTTCTCGAGCTCGTCTCCGGTGGTCTGGGCGAAGCGGTTGATCCGGACGTAGCCCACGCCCGGACGGATCATGTACGCATAGGGGACGCTCTCGAGCGGGATCTTGGCCCGATCGATCGAGAAACGCAGCGGCTCGGCTTCGCCCTCGCGCTCGATCGTCACCGCGACCGACGTGCCGGCGGGGCCGCGCAGCAGCTTGAAGACGTCGTCGTTCGTGATGGACTTGGGCAGCGGCTTCCCGTCGATCTCGACGATGCGGTCCCCGGCCTGGATGCCGAGCCGGTACGACGGGCCGCCCTCGAGCGCCGCGATCACGACGATGGCGCCGTCGCGCAGCTCGAATTGGACACCCACCCCCGAGTACTCGCCCTGGAACTCCTCGTCCATGCGCTGGGCGCGCTGCATCGGCATGTGCACCGTGTGCGGATCGAGGGTCTTGAGCATGCCGTCGATCGCGCCCTTGATGAGCTTCTCGTTGTCCGGGACCTCGACGTAGTTGTTCTGGATCAGGTAGAGCACCTGCGAGAACAGGTCGAGATGGCTGCGCATGTCGTCCGTGGCGTGCAGACCGCGCGCGACGCCGAAACCCAGCAGCGCGGCGAGTGACATCGCCACCATCAAGGGGCCAAGCGAGTTGCGACGAAACAAAGCCATGATGTGATGGTCCCCGGTTGAGGTCAGACGACGGGCGCTCGGGTCTTGAGACGACCCAGTCGCTCTGCAGCCGCTTCAAGTGTCTCGCGTCGGCGGGCAAAGTGGAAGCGAAGACGTTGGCGCCCGGCGATCGGATCGGAATAAAAGCTCGAGCCAGGCACCGCGGCAACACCACCCTCGACCACCAGGTGGCGGGCGAAGGCGACATCGTCGGGGAATCCGAAGCTCGAAATGTCGGTCATCACGTAGTAGGCCCCACGCGGCTGAAAGGTCCGGAACCCCGCGGCCTCGAGCGCCGGCAAGAGGAAGTCCCGGCGTGCGCGGTAGCCGTCCGCGAGTGTCTGGTAGTACTCGTCTGGCAAAGCGAGGGCCGTCGCGGCGGCCTCCTGAAGGGGGGCGGGCGCTCCGACGGTCAGGAAGTCGTGCACTTTGCGAATCGCCCCGGTGAGGGCCGCGCTCGCGAGGCAGTAGCCGACCCGCCAGCCGGTGACGCTGTAGGTCTTGGAGATGCCGCTGATGGTCACGGTGCGCTCCCGCATGCCTTCGAGGGACGCCACCGTGATGTGTTCGGCGCCGTCATAGACCATGTGCTCGTAGATCTCGTCGGTCACCGCCACCACTTCCCACTTCCGGCAGAGCGCGGCGATCTGGTCCAACTCGGCGCGCGAGAATACCTTGCCCGTCGGATTGTTGGGGGTATTGATGATGATCGCCTTGGTGCGGTCACTGAACGCGCTCTCGAGCTCGGCCGGGTCGAACGTCCAATCCGGCTCGCGCAGGCGAACAAAGCGCGGCACCGCGCCGCACAGGATCGCGTCGGGCCCGTAGTTCTCGTAGAAGGGCTCGAACACGACCACCTCCTCGCCCGGGTTCACCAGCGCGAGCAGGGTGGCGATCATGCATTCGGTCGCCCCGCAGCATACCGTGACCTCGGTCTCAGGGTCGTAGCGGAGCCCGGTGAACCGCTCGGTTTTGGCCACCAGCGCGTCGCGCAGGCGCTTGGCGCCCCACGTGATGGCGTACTGGTTGACGTCGGCGCGGATGGCGCGCGCGGCCTCGTCCTTGATCGCCTCGGGCGCCGGGAAATCCGGGAAGCCCTGGGCCAGATTCACGCCCCCGTGCTGGTTGCAGAGGCGGGTCATCTCCCGGATGACCGATTCGGTGAAGCGCGTGCTCCGTTGGGACACGAGGGATCGCATGAGTCCCGCAGTGTACCCTCTGCGCGGGCCCGTCCCAACGGGCGGAATGCATGGGCGTGGCGTTCCGCCCGCCGGGCGCGGGGTTGCGACGCGCGAACGCGGGGCGGGGCCTCGCGTTCCGTCGGTGGACCTGTCCGGATTGGGCGTCAGGGCGCAATGTCTGGGGCATGTTAAGGCGGCGGTGGTGCCGTGCGGGGCTCCTCCGTTGACAGACCGCCCTGGCCTCCGCCACTTTCGCGCCCCATGGACGCTCAGCGAGGGATCGCGCGCCGGATGGTGGTGGGGCTGCCACGCGAGGGGCTCGCGCCGGCGTGGGAGAAGGACTTCACGGCCTACCCTCCGGCGGGTGTCATCCTGTTCGCCCGCGACATCGCCGATCTTCCCGACCTCCGGCGCCTGACCGCCCGTCTGCGCGAGCTGGCGCGCCCGCGCCGCATCTTCATCGCGATCGATGAGGAAGGCGGATTCGTCTCGCAGCTCGCCGGTCACCTGACGGTGCCGCCCAATGCCGCGCTGCTTTCGCGCGGGGCCGAGCCTGGCGACATCGAGTGGGCCGCCCGCCTCACCGGCGAGCGGCTCCGCGCGCTGGGGATCGACTGGGTGTTCGCGCCGGTCGCCGATATCCATTCGGAACCGCGCAACCCGGTGATCGGCCCGCGCGCCTTCGGCTCGGAGCCTGACGCGGTCGCGCGTGCGCTGTCCGAGGCGCTCGCCGGCTACCGTGCGGCCGGGCTGGCCACCTGCCTCAAGCACTTCCCGGGTCACGGCGACACCGTGCTGGATTCCCACCTCGCGCTTCCCCGCTGTGACGCCACGGCCTCGGTGCTCGAGACCCGTGAGATCCATCCGTTTCGCGCCCACGCCGACGCCGACGCCATCATGACCGCCCATGTCGTCTACCCGGCGCTGGACGCCGGCCAGCCGGCCACGTTCTCGCGCGCGATCGTCCACGACCTGCTGCGCGGGCGGCTC
>JBKJXJ010000011.1:0-3831 GCA_046716125.1 Candidatus Eiseniibacteriota bacterium | reverse complement strand
CTCGCCCTCGATAGAGGTCGGTCCCGCAGGATGCGGGGCCGACCGACCCCCCCGCGCGTCCCTGCCGGCGCCGCCTCGCTCCCCAACTCCCGTAGACGAGCACCCTGCGCAACCTCACCAGGCACCGCGCCCGCGCGACGGGCGACCGATCGAGGCACCCGCGCCACCGGCCGAGCACTCGCCGCCCGCAGCTTCCGCACCTCATCAGCGCTCAGCTCGCGCCAAGCTCCGCGCGGCAATGTGCCCAGCTTCAGCGGCCCATACCCCGGCCGATGAAGGCGCGAAACGAAGAGCCCCACCGCCTCGCACATCCGTCGCACCTGCCGATAGCGCCCCTCGTGCAGGACGATCTCGATCTCCGCCCGTTCCAGCCTCGCGTTGCGCACCCGGACCTCGCAGGGCGCGCTCACGCGGCCCGGCTCGAACATCACGCCCGAGCGCAGGCGGCGGACCTGATCGGCGTCCGGCGGCCGGTCGAGCCGCGCCCGGTAGAGCTTGCGCACGCCGTAGCGCGGGTGCATGAGGTGATGCGCCAGCTCGCCGTCGTTGGTCGCGATGATCAGGCCGCTCGTCTCGACATCGAGGCGTCCCACCGGGAACAGGCGTGGCCCCGGCGGCAGCAGCGTGCGCACGGTAGGCCGCCCCTCGGGGTCGTCCAGCGTCGTGATGACGCCCTCCGGCTTATGGATCATCAGGTAGCGGAGTGCGGCGCGGCCGGGGATCGGGCGACCGTGGACCTCGACGAGGTCGCGGTCCGGCATCACCTGGGTGCCGGGCTCCTTGACGATCCTGCCGTTGATGCGCACCGAGCCGCCCTGGACCAGGGCGTCGCACTTGCGGCGCGCGCCGATCCCGCGCGAGGCGAGCAGTTTGTTGAGCCGGATGCCACCCACCCGAGGGGCGGTCGCGACTCCCGAGCCTCTGGGCGAGCCTCCGGGGCTCTCACTTTCCCGACGCAGCTTCGCCGCGCGCTCCGCCGCCCGGCGTCCCGGCCGTCCGCGGCGCCTCGGCTCCTCCGGGCCCGGCCCGTCAGTCACGTGAGGTGTCGGCGAATGGGCGCAGATCCGCTTCCATCGCCTCGTCAAGGTCGGCGGGAGAGATCGCCTCGACCTCATGTGGCTGGTCGCTCGAGACCGGCAGATCCGAGCCCACCATCGCCACCACCTCGAGCTCGGAAAACGGACTGTTCACGACCGAGTCGGCCGGCGCCTCGATCTCCATCATGTCGAGCTGCTCCGGTTCGCGGGCCGCGACCAGCGCCCGCAGCTCCTCGGGACGCGGCAGCTCGGCCAGCTCGCGCAATCCGAAGTAGTCGAGGAACTCCTGCGTGGTGCCGTAGAGCAGCGGACGCCCGATGACCTTGGAGCGGCCACGGATCGTGACCAGGCTGCGCTCGAGCAGTGTGGCGAGCACGCCGCTCGAATCCACGCCGCGGATCGCCTCGACCTCGGACTTGGTCACCGGTTGCTTGTAGGCGATGATCGCGATGGTCTCGAGCGCGGCGCGCGAGAGGCGCATCTTCTTGCGCCCGCGCAGCAGCCGGCCCACCCACTCCGAGTGTTCGGGCGCCGTCACCAGCAGATGGCCGCCGGCGATCTCGCGCACCTGGACCCCGGCGCCGCGGGCGGCGTAGCCGGACTCCAGCGCGACCAGCGCCTCGGCGACCTGGTCGGGCGGAGCATCGAGCGATTCGACGAGCAGCGACAGCGTCAGCGGCTGATCGGATGAGAACAGCAGCGCCTCAAGCGCCGCCTGGAGATTCGACGGGGGCATCCGCCTCACTTCCTTCCCGGGTGCGGGCGACGATCTGGATGTCGCCGAAGGGCTCGGCCTGGGTCACCGTGACCTGGCCGAGCTTGACCAGCTCGAGCAGCGCGATGAAGGTGACGATCACCTCCGCGCGGGCCCGGCATTCCTGCATGAGCGTCGTGAACGACACCGATCCGCGCTCGGCCACCGTGCGCGCGATCAGCGACATCTTCTCCTCGACGTCGTAGGCCTCGGCCCGGACGTCGTAGACCGCCTGATCGGGGACGCGGAGCATCACCCGGTTGAGCGCGTCGAGCAGATCGAACAGCGTCGCCGGGGCGAGCGGCAGCGGACCCGCTTCGTCGGCGCCCGGGAGCATGCCGCGCTCGTACAGCAGGCGGCGATCCTCTTCGCGCCCCTTGAGCGTTCCCGCCGCCTCCTTGAACTGCCGGTACTCGATCAGGCGCTGGACCAGCTCCTCGCGCGGATCGCCCTCCTCCTCCTCCTCGCCCACCGCCGGCAGCGGCAGCAGCATCTTGGCCTTGATCCGCATCAGGGTCGCCGCCATGACGAGGAACTCGCCGGCCACCTCGAGGTCGAGCGAGCGCATGAGCTCGATGTAGGTGAGGTACTGCTGGGTGATGTGCGCGATCGGGATGTCGTAGATGTCGATCTCGTCACGCTTGATGAGATGGAGCAGCAGGTCGAGCGGGCCCTCGAACCGCACCAGCTTGACCATGACCGAGCCGGGGCCGATCCGGGCCGGCAGTCCCTCCCGGCGCCCGGCCACTTCCGCAGCGGACGGCGTTGCCGTGGGCGCGATCACGGTCGCATCGGGCGCGGCCGCCGCCTCGTCCGGCACGGTCTCCGGGTTCACCGCCTCGTCCTCGGGCCCGCGTTCGATCATCGCGTCACCTCGGCGGTCGTCTTGAGTCCCATCGCGGCGCGCACTTCGTCCATCGTCCGCTCGGCCACGGCGCGCGCGCGCCGGTTGCCATCGGCGATCACGTCGCGCACGGCATCCGGGTCGTCGACCCAGCGCTGGCGCCGCTCGCGGATCGGGGCGAGTGCCGCGGCCAGGGTGCGCGCCAGGTGCTGCTTGTCGGGCACACAGGCCAGCGTGCCGGCCCGGCAGCGGGCGGCGATGTCCTCGGTCTCGGAGGGGTTGAACTTGCGGTGGTATTCCCACACGACGCAGCCGCCATGGCCATCGCTCTCGTCGGCCTCCGGCCGTCCCGGATCGGTGGCCCGCGCCTTCTTCGGATCGGTGTAGCTGTTGCGGACGTAGGCCGTGATCTCTTCCGGCGTCGCCGCCAGCATGAGCGCATTGCCCGCCGACTTGCTCATGCGGTTGCCGTCGTTGCCGCGCAGCCGCGCGAACGACGTGAGCTGCGCATCGGGCTCGGGGAACACCGGCTCGCGGTCCTGGCAGTAGATGTGGTTGAAGCGCCGCGCGATCTCGCGCGTCAGCTCGACGTGCGGCACCTGGTCCTCGCCCACCGGCACGTGGGTCGCCTTGTAGAGCAGGATGTCGGCCGCCTGCAGCACCGAATAGCCCAGGTGCCCGTAGGAGATGGTCTGCTCGTCCAGGTGCAGGTCGCGGATCTGCTCCTTCAGCGTGGGGATGCGCTCGAGCCGCGCCTTGCTCACCAGCATCGAGAACAACAGGTGGAGCTCGGCGTGCTCCTTGACCGCCGACTGGACGAACACCACGCTGCGCTTGGGGTCGAGCCCGGCCGCGAGCCAGTCCACGACCATCTCGTGCGAGTCGGACTGGAGCCGCGAGGTGTCCTCGTGCCCCGTGGTCAGCATGTGCCAGTCGGCGACCATGTGGAAGTTGGTCCAGCCCGCATCCTGAAGCCGGACCCAGTTCTCGAGCGCGCCGACGTAGTTGCCGAGATGCAGCCGGCCGGTCGGACGCATCCCTGAGAGGATGCGGCCCGGGCTCACAGCGCGCGTCCCGGGAGCGTGACGCCGAACAGGCCGAGGAACAGGCCGACGGTTAACGGCAGGGGCGTGTAGAGCACGGTGTTCGCCACCACCGGCACGCTCAGCAGCGCCACGACCAGCACCATGCCCAGA
>JBKJXJ010000010.1:0-4060 GCA_046716125.1 Candidatus Eiseniibacteriota bacterium | reverse complement strand
AGCCGTAGGTGCGAAGCGGGGTGGGAGGGCGGCGCGCGAGGACACTCCCGATCCACGCGAGCACGAGGCCGAGCACGTCGCTCAGGTTGTGTCCGGCATCAGAGACCAGGGCCAACGATCCCGACGTGAAGCCGAAAACGGCTTCAACCGCCACATACGTCAAATTCAACCCAATGCCGATCCCAAACGCGCGGCCAAAGTCGAGAGGCGGGTGCTGGTGTGCCTGGGTCACACGACCTCCTCGACCTCGCGATCCCGATGCACCATCCGGTAGAGGACCGGCAGGACCAGCAACGTCAGGATGGTCGAAGAGAGCACGCCGCCGATCACGACGGTCGCCAACGGTCTCTGGACCTCGGCCCCGGTGCCGGTCGCGATCGCCATCGGCACGAACCCCAGTGACGCGACCAGCGCGGTCATCAGGACCGGCCGAAGGCGCGTTGAGCAGCCCTCCAGGAGCGCGGCGTCCAGAGGCCGTCCCTGGTCGCGAAGCTGGCGGATGAAGGAGAGCAGCACCACGCCGTTAAGCACCGCGACGCCTGAGAGCGCGATGAACCCGACCCCGGCGGTGATCGAGAAGGGAAGCCCGCGAAGCGTCAGGGCAAGCACCCCGCCGGTCAGGGCGAGCGGGACGCCGCTGAAGACCAGCAGCGCGTCCATGACCGAGCCGAAGGCGCCGAACAACAGGAGGAAGATGAGCAACAACGCGATGGGCACGACGATCGCAAGCCGCGTGCGGGCCGCGATCATGTTCTCGAACTGGCCGCCCCAGGTGATCCAGTACCCCGTCGGGATGGCCACCCGGCGCCCGATCTCGCGCTGCGCTTCGGCGACGAACCCGCCGATGTCCCGGCCGCGCACGTTGGCCTGCGCGACGACCCGGCGCTTCCCGTTCTCGCGCGTGACCTGGTTCGGTCCTTCCTCGAGCCGGATGCTCGCGACGGCGCCCAGCGGGATGAACTCGGTCCTGGGCCCCGCGTGCAGAGCGGGGAGGGCGCTGGGCACCAGCGAACGCGCCGCAGCCTGCACGGGCAGCGGCAGGAGTTCGAGCGCCTTGATGTCCCCCCGGACCGATTCCGGAAGTCGGATGACGATCTCGAATCGACGGTCGCCCTCGTAGACCTCGCCCGCGACCGTCCCCGCCAGCGCGGTTCGCACCACCGCCTGGACGTCGGCGATGTTGAGCCCATAGCGGGCCGTCGCCGCGCGGTCGATGTCCACGGTCAGGATCGGCAGGCCGGTCACCTGCTCGACCTTGACGTCGGCGGCCCCCTTGATGGATCCCAGCACCTCGGCGATGCGCTCGGACGTCTCGAGCATGACATCGAGTTCGTCGCCGAAGACCTTGACGGCCACGTCCGCCCGCACCCCGGCGATCAGCTCGTTGAACCGCATCTGGATGGGCTGCGTGTATTCATAGACGTTGCCGGGGAGCAGGTTCAGACGTTTTTCCATGGCCGCCACAAGATCCGGCTTGGGTCGGTTCCGGTTCGGCCACTCTTTCCGCGGCTTGAGGATCACGAACACGTCCGAGACGCTCGGCGGCATCGGGTCGGTGGCGATCTCCGCCGTGCCGATCTTGGCGAACACGCGCTCGACCTCGGGGAACTCGCGCAGGGCGCTCTCCACACCCTCCTGCATGGCGATCGCCTGATCGAGACTCGTTCCCGGGATCCGCAAGGCGTGGATGGCGATGTCCTGCTCATCAAGCGTCGGCACGAACTCGCTGCCCAGCCGCGCGGCGAGCAGGCCGCACACGGCCAGCAGCGCCAGGGCCCCTGCAACGACCGCCAGCCGGTGGCGCAGGGCCCACTGCAGGGCGGGCAGATACGCCCGCCGGGTGGCACGGACCGCAGGGCTCTCGGACTCCGCCACCCGCCCGCGCAGCAGCAGGGCCACCAGGGCGGGCACGAGGGTGAACGCGAACAGCAGAGCCCCGCCGAGCGCCAGGAGGACCACCTGAGCCATGGGTTGGAACATCTTCCCCTCGATGCCGGTGAGGGTCAGGATCGGGAGGTAGACGATCATGATGATCCCGACGCCGAACAGCGTCGGACGCGCCACTTCCTTGCCGCTCTCGAAGGTCTCGTGGAGGCGCTCGGACAGGTCGAGCGTCCGCCCGAGTTCGTGCTGCCGGACGCCGAACCGACGCACCATGTTCTCGACCATCACGACCGCGCCGTCCACGATGATGCCGAAGTCGATCGCGCCGAGACTCAACAGATTGGCGCTGATGCCGGTCGTCACCATTCCGGTCACGGCGAACAGCATGGAGAGCGGGATGATGAGGGCCACGATCAGGGCCCCGGTGACGTTTCCCAGCAGGAAGAGCAGCACGGCGATGACCAGGGCCGCGCCTTCCAGAAGATTGGTGCGGCCGGTCTCGAGTGTGGCGTCGACCAGCTTCGTTCGGGTGTATACGGGTCGCGCCGTCACCCCCTCGGGAAGACCGCGATTCACTTCCTCGAGCCTGTGCGCGACACGCTCCGAGACGGTGCGGCTGTTCTCGCCGATCAGCATGAAGGCGGTGCCGAGCACGACCTGCCGGCCGTTCTCGGTGGCGGCCCCGGTCCGCAACTCCAGTCCCTGGGCGACCGACGCCACCTGGCTGACGTGGATGGGCACCCCGTTCCGGGTCGCGATGACGACCTGGCTGATCTCCGCGGGCCCCTGGAGTCGACCGGTGGTGCTCACGAGGTATTGCTCGCCCTTGTGGGCGATGTAGCCGCCGCCCGCGCTGCTGTTGTTCTGCTCGAGGGCGAACTGCAGATCGTGAAGCGTGAGCCCGTAGGCGATGAGCCGTGCCGGATCCGGGGTCACATGGTACTGCTTCCGGTAGCCCCCGATCGTGTTGACCTCGGTGACACCGGTCACGGTTCTGATCTGGGGCTTGATGATCCAGTCCTGGATCTCGCGCAGGTCGGTCGGTGTGAACAGCGAGCCGCCCGCGGTCCGTGCGGCGGAGTCCGCCTCGACGGTCCACATGAAGATCTCGCCCAGACCGGTGGCGATCGGTCCCATCTGCGGGTCCGCGCCCGAGGGCAGTGCCGCACGAGCCTCCTGCAGGCGTTCGTTGACCATCTGTCGCGCGAAATAGATGCTGGTGCCGTCGTGAAACACGACCGTGACCTGAGAGAGGCCATAGCGGGAGAGCGAGCGCGACTCGACCAGACCCGGGATCCCGGCCATCGCGGTCTCGATCGGGAATGTGATGCGCCGTTCGACCTCGACCGGGGAGAGGCCCTCGATCACCGTGTTGATCTGGACCTGGACGGTCGTGATGTCCGGCACCGCGTCGATCGGCAGCCGTGCGAAGCTGAAGATCCCGAGCACTGCGATCCCCGTGGCGATCAGGATCACGAGCCAGCGCTGGCGGATCGAGAACCGCAGGATGCGCTCAAGCACGGGACACCCCCACAGATCTGCGGCAGGCTCTAGTGGTCATGGGTTGCCTCCGACTTCCCGAGCTCCGCCTTGAGCAGGAACGCGTTGCGGATCACGATCCGGGCGCCGGGCTCGAGCCCTTCGACGATCTCCGTCCACGTGCCGTCGGTCCGCCCCGGCACGACCGGCTGCAGCTCGAACGTGGCGCCATCCGCCCGGAACACCCCCGGCCCGCGCGAGGTGCGGACGATCGCCTCCTCCGGCACCGCGACCCCGGCCCGGAAGCGGTCCACGGTGATGGCGGCGCTGACGTAGAGGCCAGGGGCCCAGCGCCCGCGGGTGTTGGCGAGGACGATGCGGGCGTAGGACACGCGCGTGTCCTGCTCGAGCAGCGGGCCCACGTAGCTGATGATCCCTGATGCGGTCAGCGAGTCCGCGGACCCCATCTGGATGCGCACCGTTTGCCCGCGACGCACCTGGGCGGCGAGCTGAGGGTAGAGCGCGAAGTCCACCCACACGGTCGAGAGATCCGCGATCGTATAGAGCACGCTCTCGTGGTCCACCCCCTGGCCGACCGCCACGTCGCGGGCGACGATCGTCCCGCGCATCGGCGCGACGATCTCGTAGTCGGTCAGGCTCTCGTTGCTGTGGACGACCGCCAGGCGATCGCCTTTGC
>JBKJXJ010000009.1:0-11344 GCA_046716125.1 Candidatus Eiseniibacteriota bacterium | reverse complement strand
CTGCCGGCGTCGTTGGTCACCTTGACGTGGAGTGTGAACGGCTCCCCGGCGCGCGCCGTGGCCGGGCTCACGGTGGCTTCAAGGTGGAAGCCGCTCGAGATCGCCCGCACCTGGGTGCTGCTCCCCGGGATGCCGGGCTGGGTCACGTCCGAGACTGTGATCTGGTTGTACCCGCCGCGCGCGAGCCGGACCGGCATCTCGGCCTGTCCGTCCACCAGCGCCTGATCGGGCGGCAGGGTGGCCAGCGGGTCATCCGACGTGATGCGCACGACGTGCGAGACGCCGCCCACCGGATTCCACCACGTGTCGGTGGCGAGCACCGTGACGTTGAACGCGTAGTTGATGGACTGATCGGTCGCAGCCCCCCCGCGGCCGCTCGGGGTCCCCGGAGCCGGGAACTCGCCCGGGGCGAGGACCAGCACGCGCGCGAACGGACCGCCACTCACCACCACCGCGCTCGACGTGTCGGGCCGAATGGTGGGCAGGGTGATGTCGCTCGCCCAGATGCGCTGGCTGCCGGTGCGGTAGAGCGTGGTCGGGATCAGCGCCTGTCCGCCGGTGAGCTTGGTCCGGGCCGGCATGCCCGCGAAGGCGTCGCTCGAGCCGAGCGCGATGCTGTCGGCGACTCCGCTTACCAGGTTCCAGAAGTTGTCCACCGCCCTGACGGTCAGCGTGAACGCCGTGCCCGCCTGTTGCGCCGTCGGGTTGCCCTCCTTGCCGTCGGCCGTGCCGCCGCGCGGGGACTGGCCCGGCAGGAGCACCTGAAGCCCGGTGAACGGGCCCGGGTTCACCGTGAAGGAGTTGCTCGCCCCGATGTGGGGCGGCGCCGAGAAATCGGCGACGGCGAAAGAGACGGCGCCACCGGCGCCCTTGAACACCATCGGACCGGTCCACACACCTGCGGTGAAGGTGACGAACTCTGGCACGATGCTGCCGGAGCCGGTGTTGGCGACCAGCACGGCGTCCCCCGCGTAGGCCGGGATGGTGTTCCCGTTAACGTCGGTGGCGCGGATCGTCACGGTGGCCGGGACGCCGGCAACCTGCGGCGAGCTGATGGTCGAGACGACGAAGTGGTCCACGTCGCTCGGGATGACCTGGATGCCGGGGCTGGTCATGCCCTGAATCGAACCGTTGGTCAGATCGGCGACGGTCAGCGTCTGGGTGCCGACCGTGCCGAGGCTGGGGCTGAACTGGCGGAAGCCGTTGCTCAGGACACCGGTCAGCGGCATGTTGTCGTTCGCGTCGCTCGAGGTAAGGCGCACGTTGTCACCGCTCGGCAGCGGGTTCCAGTACGCATCGGTGGCCCACACGCTCACGACGAACGCTCGCCCCGCGCCCTGGGTCGCGGGCGTGCCGACCTTGCCGGACACGCTGCCGGGCAGCGGCGACTCGCCCGGCACGATGAGCTGGATGCGTGCGAACGGGCCGGGATGGACGACGAACGGATCGCTGGTGCCGTTCTTCCCGGGCGCGGCGTCGAGGAAGGCGTACATGTTGACGTTGCCGCGGTTGATGCTGGACTCGTCGGCCCGGTACATCGTGACGTTGCCGCTCCATTGACCGTTGCTGAAGGTCACGTACTCGGGCGAGATGCGGCCGTCGCCGAAGCTGGTGATCTCACGCAGGTGCACCTGGCCCGAGAAGCCGCTGACCGTGTTGCCGCTCGGGTCGATCGCGGTGATCGTGGTGCCGTCCGGAACGCCGGCGTACTTGTGCTTCTGGGAGATGCCGGCGAACCGGAATCCCTGGAGCACCAGCGACTGCACCAGCGCCGAGGCGCCGTCGGGGATGGTGTTGTCGGTCTGGTCGTGGGCGAAGACGGTGAACGTCCCGCCCGCGTTGAAGGTGACCTGGTAGGTCGCGGTCCCACCAACGAGCTGGACCGGCGCGGGCAGCGTGGCGCTGGCATCGGACGCCAGGATCTCGACCGCGTTGGTCATGGTCGGGACCAGGTTCCAGCCGGTGTCACAGGCACGGACCGTCACCGTGAAGGGCACATTCGCCGTCTGGCGATTCGGCGTGCCGGTCTTCCCGGTTGGCGTGCCCGGGGCCGCGATCTCGCCAGGCACCAGGATCTGAAGTCGGCTATAGGGGCCCGCCAGTGCTGAGGCTGACCCGAAGGCCGCGATCCCGAGGATCAAGGACGCAGCCCACCACGAAACCCGCATTGCCCTGCGCACCATGCCACCTCTTCGGAGTTGGGAGCTCGGACGTCACGCCCCGAGGGTCGGAACGGTCTGACTCGTCACAGACGGCGGCAAGAGAACGCGGCATGGGGGTGCCGCAGCGTGACCGCCGTCGTAACGACCGAGTCGGTCTCGGCGCACGCGGCCGTGGCAGCCCGCGTGCCGTGGAAACGTGCAGATGGCACGGGGCGCGGGAGAGTTGCGACGACTCCGTTGTGGGACAACGGATTGCTGAAGCGTTCGTTACCGGGCGAGGGTGCGAAATCCTGCGCAGGGGAAGAGACGTTGGCGGGGCTGGGTCGGTTTCACCATCGCTCGAGGTGCGTTACGCGGTGTTGACATACGCATTGTGCGATTCCATCCAACTCCTCGGGGTCCGCCGCGTCGTGCGAATCAGGACCCCACGTCGCACGGCGCCAGTCTCTTAATCCGGCGAGGCGTCGATTTCGACCGCTCCCGACACCACCGCGCCGGTGGGATCGAAGCGCTCGATCTCGACCGGCGTCGCCGCCGGATCGTCGAGTGCGGCGATCGCGCGGACGGTCATCCGCCGGTCTTCGATGCGCGCCAGCAGAAAGTGGCATTCGGTCGCCCACGAGACCGTATGGGCGGCTTCGAATCCGTCGGGCCGCGCCTCGCGCATCTTGCCGGCTGCGCCGGTCACGAAATGATCGAGCCCGTTCGCGCGCGAATGTTGAAAATTGTGTTCGTGGCCGGTGAACATCACGCGCACGCCGGAGCGCTCGAACAGGGGCTTGAGTTTCTCCATCGCGCGGGTGTTGTAGTGCTGCGGCCCGGCGCTGTAGAGCGGATGGTGCGCGAACGGAATCCGCCACACCGGATGGGGGCCCTCGGCCGGAAACGACTGCTCGACGAAATCCCAGTGCTTCGGGAACTCGAACAGGCGGTGGCCCCGGAAGAAACTCTCTTTCGACGTGTCGAGGCACACGAACTCGATGTCGGAGCCGTGGCGGAATCGGTAGAACAGTCCCGGACAGAACGATGCGCGGCCGGCAGCCTCCTCCGACCCGATGCGCTCGCGCAGGTAGAAGTTATCTTCGACCTGCCCGCGATCGTCGTGCTCCTCCGTCTCGCCCGCGTCGTGATTGCCGATCGACGGGTAGACCGGAATGCGATTGATCACATAGCGGTACGGCTGAAAGAACGTGAAGAACCAATCGTCGTCTTCGTCGCCAGTCCCGGCAATCGCCACGCCCAGCACGCGGACACGCGCATAGATGTTGTCGCCGGTCGTGAGAATGAAGCGCACGTCCTCGAGGTCGACCGTACGTCGCAGCGCATGGGCGACCTGTTGCTGCCGGCGGGTGGGGGTGTCGCGCCGGACGCCGACGCCAAAGTCGCCGATCACGGCGAAGGCCAGCTTCCGAGCGGGCGCGAGTGGATCAGGATTCGTTCGAAAGCGGTTGTCGTACTTCGCGCCGGTCTGGACGAGGGCGTGTTCCTGGGCAGACCAGTCCCACCGCTCACCCAAGGCCCACTCCTGGCTCTTTACGAACACCTTGTAGGTGTACTCGGTGTCGGGTTGCAGGCCGGACACCCAACAGTGATTGGCGACCTCCGTCTTCGCACAGCCGACCGTCCTGCCCGACCCGTCGTAGACCTCCACTCGCGCCGGCCCGTACGGGGCCGACTGCGCGCCGATCGAATCCTTGCGCGGCGGGTGGACGTATTTCAGTTCCTCATCGTCGACGATCTTCCACTTGCCTCGAGAGCCGGTGCGGAAATAGAAAGCACCCCAGGCGATGAGCACCGACTTGTGACTGACGGCCGGCAGGTAGAGGTAGGGTTCGGCGTGAAACTCAGGCATGGCGGCGATGACCCTCTCCTGGACGAGCCGAGCGCTTGCCCATCAATTCTACGCTCCGCGCGGACCCGTCCGCCACATCCGGCCGACCAGCGCCCAGCCGTCCTCGAGCAGGGTGTACAGACAGGGCACGAGGATCAAGGTCAGCAGGGTCGAGGCGGCCAGCCCGCCGATCACCGTGCGGGCGAGCGGATAGTAGAGGACATCACCGACCGAGTTGGCCCCTCCGGCGAGCGGCAGCAGGCCCAGGATCGTGACAGGGTGGTCATCAGGATCGGCCGCAGCCGGTCGCGCGAGGCCGTCTCGATCGCCCGGGTGCGCTCGACCCCGCGTTCGCGCAGCTGATGGATGTGGTAGACGAGCACGATGCCGTTGTTGACCACGATCCCGATCAGGATCAGAAGCCCGATCTGGGCCATCAGGTTGAACGGTGAATGGGTGAGCAGCGAGATCCAGGCGATCCCGACGAAGGCGAACGGAAGCGCCAGCATGATGGCGAACGGATGGAGCAGGGACTCAAACAGGGCGGCCATCACGAGATACACCAGCAGCAGCGCCAGCACCAGATTGAGCAGCATCTCCTGCTGGGTCTGGTCCGATTCATCGAACCCGGAGCCGAACGACCACGAGTATCCGACCGGATAGCTCATCCCGTTCATCTCGCTCTCCACGGCTTTGCGGATCTCGCCCGCCTTCTTGGAGTCGCAGTTGCCGCGCACGGCGAGGATCGAGCGCCGCTGCTGGCGCTCGACGCTCGAGGGCGTGCGGACGGTCCTGAAGTCGGCCACCGAGCCGAGCGGGACCGTGGCCTGGCCCGCCACGACGAGCGGGAACTGGTCGAGCTGGGCCAGGCTCGAGCGGTCGGTCTCCGCCAGCCGGGCCTGCACCTGCACCTCGCCCTCGGGCCCGCGGAAGCGGGCCAGCGGTCGGCCGCGGAAGAACTGGGCGACCGCTCCCCCGACCCGGGCGGCGGTGAGGCCGTAGCCGAACGCGCGCTCGCGATCCACGACGACCTCGACCTCCTGCCGCCCCCGTTCTCCGCCCACGACCACGTCGTTCAGTCCCGGCACGCGCGCGAGCCTGCGCTGGACCTCCTCCGCCAGCCCGTCCAGGCGCGGCCCCGGATCGCCGAACAGACGCACGGTGATGCGCGAAGGTCCCGAGTCCTCGTCGCGCCCGCGCAGCCGGAGCTTCAAGCCCGGCAGCTCGGGCAGCCCCGCGCGCAGCGCCTTGCGCAGGATCTCGGCGCCTTCGTCGTGCTGGTGCCCGGTGGCGAGGTAGGCGCGCGTGAATGCCCGGTTGTTGGTGAAGTAGGAGTAGGTGGATTTGATGTGGAGCGAGTCCTTGCGGGCCTGCAGCCACGATTCGATCCGGGTGACGTACTTCTCGACCTCGCGGTGGTTCAGGTTGTCGGAGAACTCGTATTCCATCCCCACCCCCTCGACCCTCGAGGCGGTGAAGGCGCTCTTGTCCACCGGCATGAAGGCGAAGATCGAGATCACGAACACCGCGGCCGCGATCCCGGCGGTCGCGGGACGGTGGGCGAGCGTCCATTTCAGAATGCGCTGGTGAAACGCCGCGATCCGCTCGAGGATCCCGGGCTGCTTCCCGACCCGGGCATGGAGCAGCCGCCCCATCACCAGCGGGATCGCGGTCAGCGAGAGGAACAACGAGCAGATCAGGGTGAAGATGATCGTGCGGCCCACCTCGCCGATCCAGGTGGTGATTTCGGTGCGCCCGCCCAGCACCAGCGGCAGGAAGACGATGATCGAGGTCGCCGTCGAGGAGATCACGGCCGGCAGGACCTCGCGGCTCCCGACCAGTGCCGCGCGCAGGCTGGAGAGTCCCTTCTCGCGGTGGCGATGGATGCTCTCCAGCACGACGACCGCGTTGTCCACCAGCATCCCGACCGCCAGCATCAGGCCCATCATCGACAGGATGTTGAGCGTCCGCCCGGTGAAGTAGAGCATGGCCGAGGCAGCCAGCAGCGAGAACGGGATCGCCATCGCCACCACCGTGGTCGTGACGGTGTTGCGCAGGAAGAAGAACAGCACCCCGGTCGCGAGCAGCGCCCCGATGATCCCGGCATGCATGAGCCCTTCGAGCGAGTTGCGGATGTCCTTGGCCTGGTCGGTGAACGTCAGCACGCGGATGCCGGTCAGGAGCGGATCGCGCCCGATCTCCGTGAGCGCCCGATTCGCACGCTCGGCCACGGCGACGGTGTTGGCGCCCGACTCCTTGATGACGTTGAGGCCGATGGCCCGCGCCTGGTCCAGATGGCGTCCGTAATCGAGGTCGGGCTCGGCCAGGGCGACCCGGGCGACGTCGCCGAGCTTCAAGCCCTGCGCGTTGACCGGGAAGGTCTGGAACTCCTCCAGGCTCCCGAACTGGTTCACCACGCGCAGCGGCCAGGCCTGGTCGGTGCGGCGCAGCAGGCCGGCGTTCAGACTCCGGCTCGAGGCGTCGAGCCGGGCCAGGATGCGGTCGGCGTCGAGCCCATGGCGCTGCAGCGCCGCCAGCGAGAAATCGATCCGCACCTGCGGCGGCTCGACGCCGTAGAGCTCGACCTTGGCGACCCCCGGCACGCGCCGCAGGGGGTCCGCCAGATGGCGATTGAGCAGCTCGTAGTCGCGCGATAGATCGCGGTCGGCGGCGATCCGGCACTCGAGCACCGGGATGTCGGAGGAGCGGAACGAGTTGACCTGGATCTGGTCCACGTCCACCGGGAGGCGGTCGCGGATGCGCTCGAGCTTCTCGCGGGCCTCGACGCGCAGCGGTGCGATGTCCTCGCCCCAGTCGAACTCGATGTTGAGGTTGGCGGCATTGGTCGAGGACCAGGACGAGATGCGACGCACCCGGGAGAGCGTCGCCAGCGCCTCCTCGGCCGGCCGGGTGATCTCCTCCTCGACCTGGGCGGGCAGCGCATTGGGATAGGGGATGATGATCTCGATCTCCGGGAAACTCACCTCGGGCAGGAAGGCGAGCGGCAGCTTGGGTGCGGCGATCGCGCCCAACGCCAGCACCGACACCAGCAGCATGCTGGTGGTGACCGGATTCCGAAGGCTCCAGCGCGGGAGGTTCACGTCCCGCCCTCAGGGCTTGCGATCGAGGGTCGCGTAGACGACCGGGAGCACGAACAGCGTGAGCAGCGTCCCCGTGCTGAGGCCCCCGATCAGCGTCAGCGCCAGCGGGGCCCGCACCTCGGCCCCTTCGCCGAACCCGATCGCCATCGGCAACAGCCCGAGCACCGTGACCAGCGTCGTCATGAGGATCGGGCGCAGGCGCACGGTGCCTGCCTCGACCAGCGCTTCGACCTTGGCGACGCCCTGGTTCCGGAGCTGCTTCGTGTAGTCGATCAGCACGATCCCGTTGTTCACCACGATCCCCGCCAGCACGACGCAGCCGATCAGCACCATGACGTTCACCGACGTGCCGGTGACGAGCAGCGTGAGGACGACGCCGACGATCGCCATCGGGAGCGTGAACATGATGACGAACGGATGGAGCAGCGACTCGAACTGACTGGCCATGACGAGGTAGACGAGGAACACGGCGAGCAGCAGGGCGAAGCGCAGCGAGCTGAACGACTGGGCGAGCTCGCTGTTCTGCCCCGCCACCGTCACGCGTGCGCTGGGCGGCACCTCGAGCCCGACCAGCGCGGTCTCGATGTCGCGCGAGGCCGAGGCCAGGTCGCGGCCTTCGAGATTCGCCGACACCACCGCGGCCCGCTGCTGGGCGATTCTGCGAATTTCGGCCGGTCCGCGCGCGACCGAGACCGCCGCGACCGCGCCCAGAGGCACCGCCCGGCCGCCGCTGCGCCCCACCTCGAGATTGGTCAGCTCGGCCACGACGGAACGCTCGCCCTCGCTGGCGCGGACACGCACGTCGAGCTTGCGGTCGAGGTCGCTGAACTGGGTCGCCGCCTCGCCCTGAACCGCGTTGCGCACCAGGCGGGAGGCGCTGGCCGGGTCCAGGTCCATGGCAGCGAGCCGGTCCCGGTCGAAGGCGATCTGCACCTCGGGGTCCCCGAGACGCATGGACGACTCCAGATCCTCGATGCCGCGCACGCCGGCCAGCCGGGCCGCCACCGCCTGCGAAAGCGTGCGCAGCGTGTCGAGGTCGTAGGCGTAGATCTCGATCTCGACCGGACTCTTGAAGCTGAGGAGCGAGGGCCGCTCGAAGTCGTACGTGAGCCCGGGCACGCCGTCCATCTCCGCGCGCAGTCGCCCGGCCACCGCCTCCTCGGCCTTGCGATCGGTCGCGCGCTTGAGCTTGACCGCGACCTGCCCGCGATTCGCCTCGCGCGCCGAGCCCGCGAAGGCCGAGAGATCGGTCTGGCCGGCGCTGGTGTAGATGAACTTGATCCGGGGATCCCCGTGGACGGCCCTGGCGATGCGCTCGAGCGTGGCGTCGGTCACGTGCAATGCGGTGCCCTCGGGCATCCGTACGTTGAAGTGGAACTCGCCCTGGCTGAAGGGTGGGATGAGATTGCGTGGGAGCAGCAGGCCGACGGCGAGCGTCGCCACGAACCCGATCGTCGAGACTCCCAGCACCAGGCCGCGGCGGTCGAGCGCGGCGCGCAGCCAGCGCGGATAGAGCCCGGCCAGCGCGGCGTAACCGGCATCGAACGGGATGAGCAACCGATCCACCCAGGGCTTGAGCCGGCGTCCCGCGATCCCGAAGCCGCGGGTGACAAGCCGGGGCACCACGATCACGATGAACATCACCCAGCTCATCACCGCTCCCCAGCGCGACCGCTTGCCGGACGCGGTGACGACCGGGGCGATGACCGCCGGCCGCGCGCGCCCGACCATCGCCGCGAGCATCGGCACCAGCGTCACCGAGACCAGGAGCGACGCGAGCTGGGAGAGCGTGATGGTCCACGCCTGGTCGCGGAAGAGCTGCCCCGCGAGCCCCTCGACGAACACCAGCGGGAAGAACACGGCGATCGAGGTGAGCGTCGATGCGGTCACGGCCATCGCCACCGTATGCGTCCCCTGACTGGCCGCGGCCTTGGGGTCGAGGCCTTCCTCGCGCTTTCGGAAGATGCTCTCGAGCACCACGATCGAGCCGTCCACCATCATCCCGATCGCGAGCGCCAGTCCGCCGAGCGACATGAGGTTGAGCGAGAGCCCCAGCCGGTACATGATGACGAAGCTCGCGAACACCGAGACCGGGATGCCGAGCGCCACGATCAGGGTCGTACCCAGCTGGCGCAGAAACGCGAACAGGATGAGCACGGCGAGCAGCCCCCCCTGCCAGGCCGCGTCGGTCACCTCGTTGATCGCGCTCTGGATGAACCGCGACTGGTCGGCCACGGTGGCCAGCTTGAGCGGCGGCGGAAGCGTCAGCCGGTCCAGGCGCCGCTGGACCGCGCGGGCGACCGAGACGGTGTTGGCGTCGCCTTCCTTGTAGATCGAGATCTCGACCGCCTCCACCCCGTCCAGGCGCGCGACGACCTCGCGGTCCTTGGCGGCCCGACCCACGGTCGCCACGTCCGAGAGCCGGACGATCCCCTCGGGCCGCGCGGCCAGGATGACGCGGCCGATCTCGAGCGGGTCCGCGAACTGGTTGGTCGCGCGGATGAGGTACTCCGATTGCCCCTCGGTGAGCGAGCCGCCGGCGAGGTTGATGTTCTCCTCCGCCAGGCGCCGGGAGACGTCGGAGAGCGAGAGGCCCACAGACGAGAGCCGCCCCGCGTCCACCTCGACCGCGATCTCCTGCTCCTCCCCGCCCACCACCTTGACCGCCGCCACGCCGGGCGCCCCCTCGAGGTCGCTCTTCACGGTGTGCTCGGCGATGCGGCGCAGGCGCTGCAGGTTGCCGCCGCCCGAGAGCCGGAGCCGCATGATCGGGTCGAGCGACGGATCGAAGCGGAGCACGGCCGGACGCTTCGCCTCGCGCGGCAACGTGACCAGGTCCAGCTTCTCGCGCACCGAGAGCGAAGCCAGGTCCATGCGGGTTCCCGACGTGAACTCGAGCGTCACCTCGGACTGGCCCGGGCGGGACACGGAATGGAGCCGCACCAGGCCGGGCACGACGCCGACCCCTTCCTCGATCGGACGGGTCACGAACTGTTCGACGTCGCCGGGGGCCGCGTCGGGCAGATCAGTGCGCACGGTGAGCGACGGATAGGAGATGTCGGGCAGGAGGTCGACGTTCAGTCGCGAGGCGGCGACCAGCCCGAAGATGACCACGCCGAGCGTGGTCATGAAGACGGTGACCGGACGGTGGATCGAGCCGTCGATCAGGCGCATGAGCGGTCCCTTCTTGCTCGCGGGTGGAGGTCGGGCCTGGATGCTCGGGCGCCCGCCCGTGTCTACAGCCGGACCGGCTTGATCCTCGAACCCTGCTTGAGACCGCCCTGACCCACGGTGACGATGCTGTCGCCCTGGCTCAAGCCCGCCAGGATCTGGGAGGTGTCACCGGTCGTGGCGCCGATCCGGACCGGCACGCGGGACACCGTGTCCCCGTGCGCGACGAATACGAAGTCCTCGCCGTCCTCGTTGACCGCCGCGCGGCGAGGGATGAGCAGCGCGTCGTCGAATTCGCCGGTGCGGATCCGCACGCGAGCGAAGCTCCCGGGGCGCAGCAGGCCGTCACGGTCGTTCACCTCGAGGGTCACCTTGAATGTGCCGTTGGTGCGGTCCACGACCGGATTGACCAGCGTGATGCGCGCCGGGAACTCCCGGCCGGGATGGGCATCCACCTCGAGATGCGCGGTCTGGCCGACGCGCAGCCGGGGCAGCTCGCGCTCGGGGAAGTAGACCCGCGCCAGCATCGGGTTGACGTCCACCATCCGGAAGCACTCGCGACCCGGCATGAGGGTCTCGCCGAGTTGGATCATGCGGTCGGTGACCCGCCCCGAGAACGGGGCGACGATGCGCATCTGCCCGAGATTGTGCCGGCGCTGCGCCAGCTCGACGTCAGCGCTGCGCAGCTTGAGATCGAGATCGTCGGTGTCCTTGGTGCTGAGGAAGCCCTGCTGGCCGAGCTGCGCTCCGCGTTCCGAGTCGCGCCGCGCCCCCTTGGCCGCCAGATCGGCGCGTTCGAGGGCCAGACGGGCGTCGGTGTCGTCGAGGCGTGCCAGGGTGGCGCCCTTCTCCACCCACCTCCCTTCCTCGGCCATCAGCGCCACGACCTCGCCCTGCCCCTTCGCCACCAGCACGGCGGAGTTCTGGGCTTCGAGCGACGTGGTGGTTTGGAGCCAGGTCGAGATCCGTCCGCGGTCGACGACGCTGAGCTCGACCGGCGCGGCCGAGGGGCCCGACTTGTCGTCCTTCTTCTTGCCGTTGCCGCCCGCGTTGCGGACCACGAGGACTCCGGCGATCAC
>JBKJXJ010000008.1:0-4288 GCA_046716125.1 Candidatus Eiseniibacteriota bacterium | reverse complement strand
GCACGATTCCCTCCGGCTTCGGGAACCCCCTCTCGGGGAGCACCGCGTTCGTGCGCGACAGCTACGGCTATACGGCCACCCAGCTCGACCTGGCCAGCCTGGCCGGACAGAGCGTCCGTTTCGCCTTCGAGATCGGCACGGATGACAGCGGCGGCGACGACGGCTGGGCCATCGACGACGTCCGCATCTACACCTGTGGCGCGGCGACCACCACCATCTCCATCGGCGACGCGGCGGTCATCGAGGGCAACTCCGGGCCCGCGAACCTGGTCTTCCCGGTCACCCTGTCCGCGGCCAGTTCTCAGGCCGTCACCGTCAACTTTGCGACGGCGGCCCAGACCGCGACCGCGGGCGTCGACTTCACGCCGTCCAGCGGCACCCTGACCTTCAACCCCGGAGTCAGATCCCTGACCGTGACCGTGCCCGCGATCGGAGACGTGGCCGTCGAAGCCAACGAGACGTTCGTGGTCAACCTGTCGGGTGCGGCGAACGCCACCATCGCCGACGGGCAGGGCGTGGGCACCATCATCGACGACGACAGTCCCATCACCGACCCCGCGACCGTCTACCGCCTCCGCCACCCCTCGATCGGAGCGTACCTGTTCACCGTGTACCCCCACGAGCGGGACTCGGCGCAACTTCAGTACGGCTACGTCTACGAAGGAGTGTGCTGCAAGTGGTTCGTCTCCCCGGCCGGCGACGGTCGGGTGCCGATGTACCGCCTTTTCAGCAGCGGGGCGGGCGAGTACTTCTTCACCATCTATGCTTCGGAGCGCGACGCGGCCGTGGCCCAGTACGGGTACGTCTACGAAGGCGTGGCGGCGTACGGGCATCCGAGCATCACGCCGGCCGCTCCGCGCGAGTGGTACCGGCTGAGGCGCGGCAACAAGCACATCTACACCATCAATCCCGGGGAGCGGGATTCCGCGATCAGCCAGTTCGGGTTCATCTACGAAGGCGTGGCCTGCCTCCTGCCCAATCCCTAGCAAGGCAGGCTCGCAGGCCGTAGCGTTCACGCCAGCGGGCCCGCCGCGCCCACCGCCTGGTTCCGCCTGCGCTACGGCAACAAGCACTTCTACACGATCTTCCCGGAAGAGCGACGACAGCGCCGTCCAGCAGTACCGGTACGTGTACGAAGGCAGTGCCTGCTATCTCCCGACTCCGTGAGAGCGCGCTCGGCCGAAAAGCGCGGCGGCTAGGGCGGCGGGAGGAAGCAGGACACGCCCTCGTACGTGTAGCCGTACGGTCCCTATTCTATCGGCCGCGTCTCGTTCCGACTGATCGGCGCCCTGCAAGTTCACGAACCAGGGAACCACGGTTCGGGTGTCCAGCGAGTGTCCACGCTCGGAGTGGTTCGGTGTGGATTGGACGACAGGGGAGACGGCGCGGTAGCCTCCAGGTCATCGACCAATGCGCACCGAGGCCCACTGCCAGGCCCGGATCGTTCTCCCGAACGACCAAGGAGAACGAGGACACGGGACGAGGACTGAACCTCAAGCGTCTTGTTTGACCTACGCTCTCGCGGGATTTGGCGAAACCTTGGATAGGGACTAGAGACAAACGCCCCGCGGGGGCCGATCTTGTAGACGTTGGAGGATCGGTGCGCATCCGTAGGCTGCGATCCTGGGTCCTGAGGTCGATCTGCGAGGAGGCGTCATGCGCGCGCGGATACTGCTGATGACTGCCGTAGCGTCTCTCCTCCCCGCCCTCGGGCTGGTGGGGCAGGTGGACGCGGCCACCTTCACGGTCACGAGGACGGACGATCCGGAGCCGGACGCATGCCTGCCCGCTGACTGCTCCCTGCGGGAGGCGGTCATGGCCGCGAACGGAGAAGCCGGCTCGACGATCACCGTCCCCGCCGGGTTGTACACGCTCACCATTCCGGGAACGGATGCAGACACCTACGACGAGCGCATCGGTGATCTGGACATTCGCGTGGCCATGACCATCAACGGGGCGGGAGCCTCGATCACCATCGTTCGGCAGACGCAGGTTGACCGGGTCTTCGACAACAGCTTCAGAGTCTCGCCGCCCTCCGCGACCCCGGCGCTGCTCATCGCCCGCATGACGGTGCGCGACGGCGCCGGGAACCCCAGGGGCGGTTGCATCCGGAACCGAGGCAAGCTGACGATCGATTCGGTGACCGTGACCGGCTGCACCAGCTCGGACATGGGGGGTGGCATCGCCAGCGAGGCATTCGTGGGCTCCGCCGAGCTCACCGTCATCCGAAGCACGATCACCGGGAACAGCGTGAAGGCCAGCGGCGCGCTAACCGGGTTCGCAGGTGGCGTGGGCGGCGACGCGTCGCAATTCTACACAACCAACGACGTAAGGATCCTCGAGAGCGAGATCAGCAATAACACGGCCGCGTTCGGCGGCGGTGTGGGATCCACGGCCCGGGATGCCCTGAGGTTCCTAAGCTATTCGTACCTGCGGATCAGCAACACGCGCCTGGTCGGAAATTCGGCGCTCCATGGGGGCGCCGCCTACTTCACTGGATCGCAGCGGTCCGTGTCCGGCTCGATCTCGCACAGCACCGTTCGTGACAACCGGGCCCGATTCGAGGGGGGCGGGGTCCTGAACGGCTCAGCGTCGACAGGGATTTACGACAGCACGTTCACTGGAAATGTGGCCGGCGTCGGCTGTGTAGGCGCGGAATGCGACGGCGCCTCCGCCGGGGGCGCCGGGAACATCGGAGCTCTCGTTGTGTTCAATTCCACCTTCTCCGGCAACGCGTGCGGCTCGGGACAGGTGAGTGGCGGAGCCATCGATAGCCGGAGCGGCCGTTTGTGGATCGCGAACAGCACGGTCACAGGGAATAGCTGCGCTCGCGGCGCCGGCGTCGCGTACCCTGACTCCTCTTCTACTGAGGTCTTCCTCAAGAACACCATCGTGGCGAACAACACCGCGAGCGATCCGACCGGTGGGGACTGCTCCGGCGCCATCCCCTCGCAGGGCTACAACCTCGTCGGGAGTGTCACGGGGTGCGCATTCGCGCCCGCCACCGGCGACCTCATTGGGTCGGACCCGGAGCTCGGACCGCTGCGGAACAACGGGGGCCCCACCTCCACCCATGCCCTGAGCGCGACCAGCCCGGCGCGCAACGCGGGCGATCCCAACGGATGCGCCTCCTGGCCCGGAATGCTGTTGCCGAGCGACCAGAGGGGATACGCCCGGCCCCAGGAAGGTCGCTGCGACATCGGTGCGTTCGAATACGGCATCGATGCGCGTGTCGTTTATCGCCTGCGCCACTCCGCCATCGGTGCCTACCTGTTCACGCTGCACTCCTCCGAGCGCGACTCCGCGCTGTGGCAGTTCGGGTACGTGTACGAGGGGATCTGCTGCAATTGGCTCGGGAGGGAGGCGAATGACAGCGCTCCGCTCTATCGCCTCTTCAGCAGCACGGTCGGCCAGTACTTGTTCACGATCTTTCCGGGCGAGCGCGATGCGGCGGCCTCGCACTTCGGCTACGTCTTCGAAGGAACCGCCGCCTATTGCCATCCTGACTCGGGGCCGGATCGGACGCCGTGGTTCCGACTGAGGTACGGCAACAAGCATCTCTACACGATCTACCCGGGGGAGCGCGACGCGGCCGTGGCGAATTACGGCTACGTGTACGAAGGAGTCGCGTGTTATCTCCCGGTCCCCTAGCCGCTGCCTTCCGTGAGCGCGGGGCGGGCGTAATTGACGCGGCGGCGGAGGCGCTACTGCCGCTCCTTGAAGGCGAGGGCGGCCACGGCCTGCACCAGGAGCGCGGGCTCCACGGGCTTGGGCAGGTGGGCCTGGAAGCCGGCGTGGAGGACCTTGGTCGGCATCTCCGCCGCGTACGCGGTCACCGCCACCGCGCCGGTGGAGCCTCCCAGCTCCAGGGGCAGCTCGCGGATCTGGCGGATGAACGCGTAGCCGTCGGCGCCGGGCAGCCCGAGGTCGCACACCAGCACGTCGGGACGCCGCGCGAAGAATGCGCGAAGGCCCTCCGCGGCGGAGCGCGCGCAGGCGACGAGCGCGCCCTCCACTTCCAGCATGAGTCGCATGGTCTCCTGCGTGTCCTCGTCGTCCTCCACGAGGAGGACACGAATCCCGCGCAGGGCGGGGCTGGGCAGGGAGCTCACAGGCGACAGACGGTAACACGTTTCCGCCGGGCCCACGGCCGCAGCGAGGGGCATCCGTGAGCGGCGCCGGCGCGCTCCCCGGACGTGCCCTGCGGCGCCCGCGTCTGGGGGTCACCGCGGGCGATCCGGCGGGGATCGGACCCGAGATCGTGATCAAGGCGCTCGCGTCCGCGGAC
>JBKJXJ010000007.1:0-6987 GCA_046716125.1 Candidatus Eiseniibacteriota bacterium | reverse complement strand
ATCTCGTCGTGCGCGTGATCCCGCCACGGGGAGCCGCGATCGTGCTGCACAACCGCGAGGGCGGCGGCACGTCGAACCTGAGACGCGACTACGACGAGGTGTCGACACCGGAGCTGAAAACGATGCGTGGCCGGAGCGCGCGCGGCAAGTGGGCGCTCGAAGTGGAGGACCGGGAGAAGGCGGACGTGGGGAAGGTGAGGCGGTTCGCGGTGGAAATCACGGCGTCATAGCCCGCGATACAGCCCGCGGCCTGCTTCTCGTCGTCGAGAGTCGAGCCGCGGTCGTCGCCTCGGACTACAGCGGGACGACGTCTCCCTGGGCGGCCAGGTAGAGCGCCGTGGCGGCCTTCCGATAGGCCGCGCCCAGCGAGGGCCGGAGGCCCAGCGGGTCGGAGATCAGTGTGGCAAGCGCGACCGCGGCCACGAAGGCGCTCAGCAATCCATACTCGATCAGATCTTCGCCGTTCTCATCGCGAACGAACGTCTGGAGAAGTCTCTGCATACGATGATCCAGTCTTCAGCGGGAAATGTGAGCGGCCGGCGCGGGCCTCGCTGTACGGACCGCGCTACCCGTGAGTATTGCAAGAGCCGGGCCTGATTCGAGCGCAACTCGGGCGCGGGTGCCCAAGCCTTGGGAATCAGAACTTTATGGCTCCGACCGATCCCCCGCCCCTCCACGCGCGCGACCCGTTGAGCAATGCCAAAGTGGGGCTTGACCCGGCAGGGGGGGCAGGGTTGGGGGTTTTGGCTCCGGTCCGCAACGGCGCACCGGGCTCCGGTCAGGGCCCCGAAGTTGCCGTTTGTTCACATCCTCGCTATCCCACGGAGGTGGGTGCCGGTCCAGACTGCCGGCGAAGGGGAAGAAGCGAGCGGGTCGGCCGAGTCGGGGTCGAAGCGGGCAACCAGTCCCCGGCCGGCTCAAGATGGACCCGCGAGCACTCCCCGCCCTCATCGATATGCGCATCCGTCTCGCCGCTCTGGTCGTGCTGCTCTCCGGCTGCGGCGCCCACCACGCGACGCCCCACCCACCGCCAACGGCCCACGCCGTCCAGGTTGCGGGCAGCGGCGCCCGCGAGCCCCGGTTGGTCGCGCGCGCGATCCTTCGCGCGAATGCATTCCAGCCCGGGCCGCCTTCCGGAGCCCTGGCCTCGGCGGACAACGGCGTCACGCCGCCCTTTCCCGCCCAGCCGATCCCCGGGTTCTCGGCCGTGCTCGACGCGGGCGACGACACGTTCCGGGCGATGCCCGACAACGGATTCGGCGCGAAGACCAACTCGGGCGACTTCCTGCTGCGACTCTATCGGATCCGCCCCGACTTCAAGACCGCCGCAGGCGGCACCGGGACCGTGGCGGTCCTCGGGTTCGCGCAACTGCACGACCCCGACCGGAAGATCCCCTTTCCGCTCGTCCGCGACGGACGCATGCTCCATCCCATCCTCGAGGGGGCGTTGCGTGACGATCCCGACCCGCGCCGGCGAGTGGTGCACGAGTTCAGCCTCGAAGCGCGCGTGTATACCGGCCGCACCTGGCACTACCGGGTGGATGCGGCCTTCCCCGACGCGGTCATCGGTGACTTCACGGCGCTCGATCAGCACCGCTCCGTCATCATCGAGCGCGACGATCTCCAGGGCGCCGCGGCGCGGCACAAAAAGGTCTACCTCATCAACCTGCGACATCTTGATGGCGAGGGAGCCCTCGAGAAGCGGCTGGTGCTGGACCTGCTCGCCATCCCGGACCCCGCCGGGATCTCGTCGCCGGCGCGCGAGGGCGAGTTCGGCGTCGGCGATCCCTTCTCGTTACCGCTCCAGTCGGTCGAGAGCCTCGCCGTCCTCGGCGCCGGCCGGCTGCTGATCGCCAACGACAACAACTACCCGGCCAGCGACGGACGCTGGATCCGGCGCGACCGGCCGGACGACATCGAGCTGGTCATCGTCGAGGTGCCGGGCCTCCGCTGAGCGGACTACCTCCGGCGCAGCGGCTCGAGCCCGACCGCGCGGTTGAGCATCTCCTCCTCGCTCAGGCCCCCGAATCGGCGCCGCAGGGAGGGCGCCAGCACGATGCGCTCGAACCCGCGCAGGTCGCCGGCGATCGCCGCGCGGAACTTCTGGAGTGCGGGCCGCGGCGGCATCCAGCACCCGCCGCCCACGAACGAGGCGCCGGGCTGGAGGTGGAAGTAGAACCCCGCGCCGCCACCGTGCGCCTCCCGGCCCGAGACGCCCGACCGGCTGGCCATCGGCTCCCGAGAGGCGTTAGGATTCCACGCTGATGGGCCGGATGGAAGGAGACCGCATGTTCGCACGAAAGTGGGTTGCCGCGCTCGCCACGATCCTCGCCGTCACCGCAGTCCTACTCCAGGCTCGCGCCGCCGAGGCGAGATCCGACAGGTCCACCATGTCCAAGGCACGGATCAAGCCCACGAAGAGCGGCCACCTCGCGGTCAACGGCCTGAGCTACTACTACCAGGTGCTCGGCACCGGGGAGCCGCTGCTCGTGCTGCACGGGGGACTGGGCCAGTTCGAGATGTTCGGGCCGATGCTGGCCGATCTCTCCCGGCATCGTCAGGTGATCGGCGTGGACCTCCACGGTCACGGCCGCACGTCGCTCGGCGATCGTGAGATCAGCCTGATCGACATGGGCGACGACATGGCCGCGATCGTGAAGCAGCTAGGCTACGGCCAGGTGGACGTGTTCGGTTACTCGCTCGGAGGCGGGGTCGGATTCCGCTTCGCGGCGCAGCACCCCGGGATGGTGCGCCGGCTGGTGATGGTCTCGGCCGGGTTCGCCCAGGACGGGTTCTACCCCGAGATGCTGCCGCAGCAGGCGCAGGTCGGGGCGGCGATGGCGGAGGCGATGAAGGAGACGCCGATGTACAAGTCCTACGTCGCGGTGGCGCCGCATCCGGAGGACTTCCCCAGGCTCCTCGACCGCATGGGGGCCTACATGCGCAAGCCCTACGACTGGTCCGAGGACGTGAAGAAGCTGACGATGCCGGTGATGCTCATCTATGGCGACTCCGACATGTACCGGCCCGAGCACATCGTCCGGTTCTATCAGCTGCTCGGCGGCGGGCTGAAGGACGCCGGCTGGATGCGTGTGGACGGCCACCGAGATCCGCGTCTTTCTGACCCTGTTGTCGCGCCTCTCTGCGTAGGACCGCGGCAAGGCGTTGAGGGTAGCTGGCCCAGAGGAAGGACGTGACGGATCAGGGTTCCATCTTCTCCGAGTTTGTGCTAGGCGCGGCCCTCGGGAGCCGCCCTCCCAGGGCCGAGGAGCTGGCACCAGGCCCTCGTGCGAGGCCGCCTGATGGCCGGTGCCCCGGCGCCGTCCGGGAGCGGAATGTCCTACTTCTCCAGAAGTGAGACATTCCAGGTCGGAGGGGCCTCTGCCTCATCTGGCATCGTGAGTGGTTTGCTCGCGACAGCCCAGCGGGCGGGGCCTGGGTCAACGAGATGCCGGAGGCCGACCCC
The DNA here is from genome assembly GCA_046716125.1 of Candidatus Eiseniibacteriota bacterium. GTDB lineage: Bacteria > Eisenbacteria > RBG-16-71-46 > RBG-16-71-46 > RBG-16-71-46 > WS-11. Next base: position 3,521 of record JBKJXJ010000007.1, on the reverse strand, counting down.
GGCGGGCCTGCCGAGTGATGGTCTTTGGCGTAAAGTCGATCGCTCACGCCGCCGGGAGCTGCAATGGCGGGCGCAACGACAGCCGTGGCTCGACTTGAGACGCCGGTCCGAAAGGCTTCTTCCCGGGTCTCGAGACCAGCGGCGTGCGAAGCAACGACTTCGGCCCGCTCTCCGGACTGTGCAGGAAGGCTCATTGATGAACGCCACGAGCATCGTTTATGGAGCAGGAATGGTCGGATCGAGATTGTCGATGGCTTGGAGGATACCGACGAAGAATTCTTGGAGGGTGTTGGCCCGGGCAGCATTGCGACCCACGCCATACTTCTCGCCAAGCCGTAAAAGTTCGTCGGTCAGGCGTCGGCACTCTTGCGCATGCGGGCCGGGCTCGGCGACCAACCACTGCAGGGCATTGCGACGAAGAGATTTGAGCTGCTGATACAACGTTTGGGCGCGCCGCCAGTCGGCGATGCGTTCCTGACGAGCTATCATGCTATGCGCCCGAGAAAAGAGCGAGTAATCGAATGGTTTCGAAAACCGGGTAGGTCATTGATCGCGGCGTTCTCCAGCGCAAGGTCCGGTACATCCGTTTGAGCCTCGCGTCCTCCGCCTCAAGCTCCTTCAGACGCTTCCGATCCGAGTCCCATGCCCCGGCGGGGTCATTGCAAAGCAGCACTGCGGCCGATTCCCATCGCACTGTACCGGCGGCGTCGTGCAGCTCGGCGAAGAGCGGGACCTGAAGCTACTCCGACAGTCCACACGGCCCCCGCCGCTCAGCGATGGCAGATGCGATAGGCACACCGGCGGTCGCCTCGGAGAAGATGCTCCGTCCGCTCCACCGATACGTCCTGACCGAGTACGGTACGGAAGAGCGTGAGCTCTCTAAGGCAAAGCTGGGGGCAGGCACGAGCCGCCGCATGGATGGAGCAGTGATTCTCAACCAGACTGAGGCTCCCATCCCGAGCGCGGTGCCACTTAGCCATGTAACCCTCGGTCTGCCGAATCTTCGCGAGGGCAGCGACGCGGTCCTCGATCGAGCTATCGGGTCCCGGCAGTTGCTCGCGGTAACTCTCAGCCTGCCGTGCGGTGAGTTCAGCGGTCAGCCGCCCTAGCCCCTCGTCCCCAAAGGCACTTCTAGCTGCCTGAAGCAAGGCAACGGCCAAGCCCCCGTGGGAGTCGGGGAACCGCCCCTGGGACTTTTCCGTAAGCTGCCAGCGCCTCGCTGGCCGGCCGACTCGACGGCGCTCGTTGACGTAGTCCACGAGCCCTTCCCCCTGGAGCACCGCGAGGTGCTGGCGCACCGCCATGGTGGTGAGGCCGAGCTGCCGAGCGAGCCGCGCGGAAGTTTCCCACCCCCTGGTCTTCAAGAGGACGAGGATTCGGTCCCTGCTCGAGGCTGGCGTGCCGATATCCATACCGCACCATGGTGCAGCGGCAAGGCGGGTTAGTCAAGTTTAGCAAGCGATAACTTGACAAAGGCTCACCCCCGCCCTAGCCTGGTAATCAAGGCGCTGCAGCGTCCCAGTTCAGGGCCGCGCGACCGCGTTTGTCGTGTCAAGCGGGAGCTCAGGAGTCCCGCCCATATGGTTCGCCTGACAGGTGAAGAAGCAGACGTGCTCTTCAAGGGCAAGACCCCGCGCGAGATCTACCAGCTCGCATGGGATCAGGTCGCGAACGCACCTCGCGCGCGGATCAACGACCTCCACGACACCGTCATCTGGCTTGTGGAGCAGTGGTACCTGACCGCAGCAGATCTGAAGGCGATTGAGGACGAACCCGGCGAAGAGATCAACACGATCGGCCGTTCATGAGGACGGCGTCGCGTCGTGGTCCGGGGCTAGGCCTGACGCGAAACATCCGTGCCAAAGACGCGAGGGACTGAAACCGACAACATGGGGGAACTGACGACCCCCGCGCCGCCGTCGAGCGCGGCACTTGAGTGCAACGCAACGTTCCTCGGAGTTCCTGATGCCGTTCGTCATTGCCGAGTCCTGCATCGGCGTCAAAGACAAGTCGTGCGTCGAGGTGTGTCCCGTCAACTGCATTTACGAGGGCGAAGACCAGTTCTACATCCACCCCGACGAGTGCATCGACTGCCAGGCCTGCGAACCGGCTTGCCCCGTCCAGGCTATCTTCCCCGATAACGGGGTGCCGGAGAAGTGGAAGGACTACACTGAGAAGAACCGGAAGTTCTTCGAGAACCGCTGACAGGTCGCGCGCCCGCCCTCCGGGTCGGATCTCGGTCTCTGGGCGGGTCGGGAAGGGACCGCGGGAGCTCAAAGAGCCCGTGGTACGACGGAGCGCGTAGAGAAAGAGGAGGAGGAAGCACCATGACCACCACGACTGTGGATCTTCGCGAGGGCTACACCGAGAAGTACGGGTTCCACGACACCGAACAGTACGTCTTCAAGTCACGCCGGGGGCTCGACCGGGAGATCGTCCAGCAGATCTCGGAGATGAAGGCCGAGCCGCTGTGGATGCGGGACTATCGCCTCAAGGCGCTCGAAATCTTCGAGAAGAAGCCGATGCCGACCTGGGGCGGCAACGTCCAGGAGATCGACTTCCAGAACATCTTCTACTACGTGAAGCCGACGTCGGAAGAGGCGAAGTCCTGGGAGGACGTGCCCGCCGACATGAAGCGCACGTTCGACAAGCTGGGTATCCCCGAGGCCGAGCAGAAGTTCCTCGCCGGCGTGGGCGCCCAGTACGACTCCGAGGTCGTCTACCACAAGATCAAGGAGGAGCTCGAGAAGCAGGGCGTTGTCTTTCTTTCCTGTGACCACGCGCTCAAGGAGCACGAGGCGCTGTTCAAGCAGTACTTCGGCACCGTGATCCCGTCTACCGACAACAAGTTCGCGGCGCTCAACTCGGCGGTGTGGTCGGGCGGCTCATTCATCTATGTGCCCAAGGGCGTGCACGTGGACGTGCCGCTCCAGGCCTATTTTCGGATCAACACCAAGGACATGGGCCAGTTCGAGCGCACGCTCATCATCGTCGACGAAGGCGCGTGGGTGCATTACGTCGAGGGGTGCACCGCCCCGACCTATTCGAGCGACTCGCTGCACTCGGCGGTGGTCGAGATCATCGTCAAGGCCGGCGCGCGCTGCCGCTACACGACGATCCAAAACTGGTCGAACAACGTCTACAACCTGGTGACCAAGCGCGCCCTGGCCTACCGCGACGCCACCATGGAGTGGGTCGACGGGAATCTGGGCTCCAAGCTGACGATGAAGTACCCCAGTGTCTACATGATGGAGCCCGGCGCCCACGGCGAGATCCTCTCGATCGCGTTAGCCGGCAAGGGCCAGCATCAGGACGCGGGCGGCAAGGTCATCCACTGCGCGCCGAACACCTCGAGCAAGATCATCTCCAAGTCCATCAGCAAGGACGGCGGGCGCGCGGGCTACCGCGGACTGGTCAAGGTGCAGAAGGGGGCGGTGGACTCCCGCAGCCACGTCAACTGCGACGCGCTGATCCTCGACGAGGCCTAGCTCTCCGACACCTACCCCTACATGGAGATCGAG
>JBKJXJ010000006.1:0-14681 GCA_046716125.1 Candidatus Eiseniibacteriota bacterium | reverse complement strand
GCTTCCCGGTGGAGATCCTGGACGGTGAGTTGCGAGCCACCGCCCTCCTCGAACCGACCGAATCCTAGTCGCGGCGTCCTTAGGGGCGCTCCCGTTTCGCCCGGCGACGGTCGTGCAGGACGCGACGAGGCTGCGGGATGCAGCGTCCGGCATGGGCGATCCCCGGCTCCGGAGGCCGGCGGTGGGCTGGTATGCTCCATGCTTGTAGCTACGGCGGGTTCAACGGAACCCACCCTTATGACCAACCCGACCGCAGTCTCAGCCAATGGCGCGGATCGCCGTCTGTTGCTGGTCGACTTCGACTGGCAGGACGCCGATCTGATGCCCGAACTCCTGCAGCATCCGGGCGTCGCCGTCCGGCTGGTCGCGGGGGCGCAGTACGATGATGCCGGGATCCGTCTGGCCGAACTGTGCGGATTGCCGCGCACCGTGGACCTGGCGGACCTGACACGCGAGATCTTCGACCTGGCACTGGTGAGCGAGCGGAGCCCGAGGCGGACGCAGATCGAAGGTCTGCTGCTCGCGCTCGGCACGCCCAGCATCACGCCCCAGGCGTTCCTCGCCGGCGCACATGCGATGCCCGACGCTCCTCCGGTCGAACCCTCGGTCGAACCCTCTGTCGAAGCTCCGATCGTGGTCCACGCGGCGGCGTTCGAGAGCGCGGTCGGCGGTGACGATTTCGACGCGATCATGGAGCAGGCCCTCCCGGACGTCTCGGTGTACGCCCCGACCGCGCCCCAGCCCGTGCCGCTCCCCGAGCGCCCGAACCTCCAGGTGGCGAGCCTCCGCGAGTTCCCGAGCCCCGAGGACCGGCAGGGTCTCGAAGCCGCGCTCCGGACCCTGATGGAAGCGACGGGCACGCGACGCGCGGAGTTGCATGTGACCGGTCCGGATCAGCTCGAGATGGTCGTCGAGGTCGGGCCTGCGGACGCGCTGCTCGGCGGTCTGGTCGGGCTGGCCCTGCAGCTGGGCGGACCGCAGGTCGTCGGAGGCCTCACCGGACAGCAGGAAGGCAAGGCCTGGGGGGCGTGGCCGTTCCGTACCGTCCAGCGGCACGGCGTCATCGCAGCCGGCGGGATCGATCCGGTGACCGGCTGGACCGCCTGGGAGCAGACCGCGGCGGGCCTGCGCACCGAATGGGATCGCCGCGACCGCGAGATGGCGGGCCCGGCGTTCCCGTTCCTCCCCGAGCGCTTCCCGCGCTGGCTGGACGCCGAGGAATTCACGGGGCGTCTCGATCTCGCGATCGAGCGCAATCGCCGCGACGGCCTGCGCTTCTACATCCACCATCTGATCTTCCCGGGTCCGACGCCGGTGGTCGACTCGCTGTGCGAGCGGCTCCCCGCCAAGCTCCGCGACATGGACTGCCTGACCCGGCCCTCCTCGCAGTCGGTGGTGCTGCTCACCGCCGGGACCGCCGAGGCGTTCGCACACGTGCGGCAGCGTCTGATCACGCTCTGGGAGGACGTCTGGATCGAGGCCGGGCAGCCGAAGCCGGCGCCGGTCATCTCGGACGAGTTGGCGCAGCTCTCCGCGCCCGCCGACGAAGCCGCATTCCTGACCTCGGCCCGGAGCTGGTCCGCGAAGCGATAGGCTAGCCTCGCGCCTTTCATCGCCAACTCCGCGAAGGCGGGTGACGGGATGGGAAGGCGGCGGGGGCGTCCATCCTTGACCCCTCCGGGCGGGCTCGTGTAATGCTGGCGGCTCCATGCCTGCACTCGCGCGGCGCTCGATCCTTCGGCTCGCCCCCGAAACCGCCTCGCGGATCGCGGCGGGCGAGGTCATCGAACGTCCGCTCTCGGCGCTGAAAGAGGTGCTCGAGAACGCCCTCGACGCCGGCGCGCGCCGGGTGGAGATCGCCGTCGAGGGATCACTCGATCGCGGGTTCGCGGTGGCCGACGACGGCGGCGGGATCGCGGCCGACGAACTCGAGCTCTCGCTCGAGCGGCATGCCACGAGCAAGATCGACTCGCTCGACGATCTCGATCGGCTCTCCTCGCTGGGGTTTCGCGGGGAGGCCCTGCCCAGCATCGCGGCCGTGAGCCGGCTGCGCATCACCAGCCGCACCGAGGGCGAGGAGAGCGCCGCCTTCATCGCCTCAGACGGCGGCGTGGCGATCGAGCGCGGTCGCGCCGCGCGGGCCACCGGCACCACGGTCGAGGTGCGCGATCTGTTCTTCAATACGCCGGCCCGACGCAAGTTCCTCAAGTCGGAGGCGGGCGAGTTGCGCGCGGCGCTCCGCATGATCGAGGCGGCCGGCCTGGCGTTCCCGGAGGTGGCGTTCCGAGTCACCGTGGACGGCAAGGAACGGCTCGACTGGTCTCCCGCGGGCTCGGTCCGTGAACGCGCGGGCGCCCTGTGGGGCCCCGGACACGCCGCGCAGCGTCTCGAGGTCGAGGCGGAGCGCGACGGCGTGCGGCTCCACGCGCTGCTCGGCCTTCCCGAGCACGCGCGCGCCACCCGTGAGGGTCAGACGTTCATCGTCAACCGCCGCTGGATCCAAAGCCCGGTGCTCTCGCAGGCGCTCAGGCAGGCGTACGGAAATCTCCTTCCCGCCGGGCGCTTCCCGGCCGCGGCGCTGTGGATCACGCTCCCCGGAGCGAGCGTGGATGTGAACGTGCATCCGACCAAGCGGGAGGTGCGCTTCGCGTCCGAGGACACGGTGTTCAGCCTGATCGCGGGCGCGTGCGCCCAGGCGCTGGCGCCGCTCCATCCGCCGTTCACCGTGGTCCAGGGCGGGGCGGCCGAGCCCCGCTGGGCGGGACGGGTCTCGGAGGGGCCACCCGAGCAGACCTACCTCGGATTCGACGAAGGCATGTCCGCGCCCCCGGGGCCGTCCGGGGCCCCAGGCGGGGCGTCGGCGATCGCGGCCACGGGTGGGGGGACCGACGAGGGACCGGCGTTGTGGCAGCTCCACGACACCTACATCCTGGCTCCGGTGCGGGACGGGTTGGTGATCGTGGACCAGCACGCGGCGCATGAACGCATCCTCTACGAGGAAGCCCGCGCCCGGCTCGAAGGCCAGCGCGGCGCTTCGCAACAGCTGCTCTTCCCGGCGGTCGTGGATCTGTCGCGCGACCAGTTCGAGCTGTTGCTCGAGCTGGGGCCCTCCCTGCAGCAGCTGGGCTGGGATCTCGCCCCGCTCGGGCCGCCGACGGTGATCATCCGCGGCCTGCCCGCGGGATTCCGCGACGACCGCCCGGGCGGCCTGCTCCAGGACATGCTGGACGGGGTCGCCGAGGATAGCGGCCGGGCGGCCGACGACGATCTCACCGAGAAGCTGGCGCGCTCCTATGCCTGCCACGCCGCGGTGCGGGCCGGCGACCCGCTCACACAGGAGGAGATGCGCGTTCTCCTCGACCGCCTGTTCGCGACCACACGCCCGCACGGCGACCCGCACGGCCGGCCGACGTTCGTGCGCATGGCGCTGGATGATCTGCACCGTCGCTTCGGCCGTAGCTGAGAGGTTCGTCGTCCTGTGTCACCTCCGCATGCCGTCGCGCTGGTGGGTGCGACCGCCACCGGCAAGAGCGCGCTCGGGGCGCGTCTCGCCCGCGTGCTCGATGCCGAGATCGTGTGCTGCGATTCACGTCAGGTGTTCGCCGAGCTCGAGATCGGGACCGGCAAGCCGGAACGCGCCGAGCGCGCCGCATGGCCCCACCATCTGTTCGACGCCCTGAGGCTCGGGGAGCACGCGAGCGCCGGCTGGTTCGCGCGCGAGGCCGGCGCGGCGTGCGCCGGCATCCGGGCACGGGGCCGGCTCCCCCTGCTGGTCGGCGGCTCCGGACTCTACCTGCGCGCGCTGCGCGAGGGTCTTGCCCCGACCCCGCCACACGACGCCGACCTGCGCCGGCGGCTGGGGGAGGAGATGGACGCCGTCGGCCCGGAAACGCTTCACGGCCGGCTCGCCGCGGTGGATCCCGTGACCGCGCGCCGGGTCGAACCGCGCGATCGCCAGCGGATCGCCCGGGCCCTCGAGGTCCACGCGCTCACGGGCAAGCCCCTGTCGTGGTGGCACGAGCACACGCCCGAACCGGCCGCGGGCGGTTCGTGGCCGGTGCTCGAGATCCGGGTCGGACCCGCGGACCTGCGCGAGCGGATCGCCCGCCGCACCGGGTGGATGTTCGCCAACGGCCTGGTCGAGGAGACGCGGGCGCTCATGGATGCGGGGGGAGGCGAGGCGCTCCGCGCGTTACGCGCGATCGGTTACGACGAGGCGCTGGAGGTGATCGGCGGGCGGCTGGACCGTGACCGCGCCGAGGCGCGCGTCAACCTGCGCACCGCGCAGCTCGCCAAGCGTCAGCGGACCTGGTTCCGGCACCAGGAAGACGGGCTCGGGATCGAGGCGGCCGGGCTCGATGCGGACGCGCTCGAACGCGCCGCGCTCGACCGATTGCGCGGTGCGGGCATCGTGTTCGATGATCCGGCCCGAGGCGATGGCACGGGCACTCGGCATCCGGCGCCGGATTGACAGGCGCGACCTCACGCACTAGGTTCAACCGGTTCTGGAGTCATCGCGACGATGCGGGCATAGCTCAGTTGGTAGAGCGCGAGCTTCCCAAGCTTGAGGTCGCGGGTTCGAACCCCGTTGCCCGCTCCATCCCCTTGAAGGCCCACCCGCGCGCCGGCCACGGAGCCCGCTCCGTCCGGCGCGCCTGCGCATCCGCCCATGCCCGCTCCCGTCGTCGCCATCATCGGCCGCCCGAACGTCGGCAAATCGACGTTCTTCAACCGTGTGCTCGGCACGCGGCGGGCCGTCGTCCATGATCGTCCCGGGATCACGCGCGACCGCAATGCCGCCCATACGGAGTGGTGCGGCCGCACGTTCGTCCTCGTGGACACCGGCGGATTCCTGCCGGGCGCCGCGGAGGGACGCGACGCGGTCGTGCGCCGCCAGGCCGAGCTGGCGATCAAGATGGCCGACGCGGTGCTGTTCCTGGTGGACGGGATCTCCGGGGCGACCGACCTCGACCAGGCGATCGCGCGCACCCTCAGGCGCCAGGGCGTGCCGTGCGTGCTGGTGGTCAACAAGGTGGACAAGCCCGGGGACGACCTGGTCCACGACTTTCATCGCTTCGGCCTCGGCACACCGCACCCGGTCTCGTCCGAGAACGGCTTCGGGTTCGGCGACCTGCTCGATGTCATGGTCGCTGCCCTGCCGGCGCCCCAGCCCGAGCCCGAGGGGGAGGAGCGCGTGCGTCGCGTGGCGATCGTGGGCCGCCCCAACGTCGGCAAATCCTCGCTCGTGAATGCGCTGCTGGGCGAGGAGCGGATGGTGGTCGAAGCCACGGCCGGCACGACGATGGACGCCATCGACACGCGCTGGAACACGCCGGTGGGCGATTTCGTCCTCGTGGACACGGCGGGCATCCGGCGTCGCGCTGAGTTCGAGGACCAGGCCGAGTTCTTCGCCACCGTGCGGGCCCTTCAGGCCCTGGAGCGCGCCCATGTCGCCGGACTGGTCGTGGATACCACCGAGGGGTTCCAGGGCCAGGACGCGCGACTCGCCCAGCACGCGCTCGACGCGGGGCGCCCGGTGCTCCTCATCTACAACAAGTGGGATCTGATGACCGACCGTGACGCCGAGTGGAGGCGGCTCACGGGCGAGCGGGAGCATCGCTATCCGACGCTCAAGGATCTCCCGGCGGTGCCGGTCTCGGCCACGGTCGGGACGAACCTGAGCAAGCTGCCCGGACTCATCAAGGCGCGGGTGCGTCAATGCGAGCGCAAGATCTCGACCTCGCAGCTCAACCAGTGGCTCACGAAGGTGCAGCGTCGCCGGCAGGTTCCGAGCACGAAGCTCGGCCGCACGCCGCGCCTCTACTACATCACCCAGACGGGGGAGCGCCCGCCCGAATTCACTCTGTTCGTGAACGCCCCTTCCAATCTGAACGACAACTATCGCCGCTTCCTCCAGATCCGTTTCCGGGAGGACTTCGGTTTCCACGGCGCGCCGGTCCGCTTCAAGTTCCGCAAGAGCGATTGAGCGTCCGGATGGAGATGTCGCTGGCGGTGGTCGTGAGCCTGGGCCTCGGGTATCTGAGCGGCGCGCTGCCGTGGGGCCTCTGGCTCGGCCGATGGTTCAAGGGTGTGGATGTACGCACCCTGGGGTCGCGCAATCTCGGAGCGACCAATGTCTATCGTTCGCTCGGCCCCGCGCTGGGCATCGCGACCATGGTGCTCGACATCGCCAAGGGCGCGCTGCCGGTGGCGATCGTGCCCGGGCTGGCCCTCACGCAGCCCTTTCCCGGCGGACGCGAGTGGTGCATGGTCTCGGTCGCGGCCGCGGCGGTGTGCGGCCACATGTGGACGTGCTTCGCCGGGTTTCGGGGCGGCAAGGGGGTCGCGACCACCGTCGGCGTGCTCCTGACGCTGGCCCCGCTCGCGTTCGGCGTGTTCGCAGTCGTCTTCCTGGCCACGCTCGTCCTCACGCGCTACGTTTCGCTCGGGTCGGTGCTGGGATCGCTCGCATTCGTCGTCACGCTGGGCCTGCTCGCCGAGGGCGGGGTCAGGAGTCCGAGGTTCGCGGTCGGCCTCGTGCTCGGGCTGCTGGTCGTCGCGCGCCATCGCGGCAACCTGGTCCGGCTCGCGCAGGGCACGGAGCGGCGGTTCACCTTGAAGGGGGGGCAGGGGACGTGAGTTCGGTCGCGATGTTGGGTGCCGGATCGTGGGGCACGACCCTCGCCGTCCACCTCGCGGGGCTCGGCCACAGCGTCACGATCTGGGACATCGACGCCGCCCACCTGGGCGATCTGGACGCCCACCGGGAGAATCGGAAGTTTTTGTCTGGCATCGCACTCCCCGGGAGTATTAAGGTTCAGGCGAAACTGGAAGTGGCCCTGGATGGCGTGGAATTCACCCTGTTCGTCGTGCCCTCGCACGGCATGCGGTCGGTCGCCGAGCGGGTGGCGGCGGCCCGGGCGAAAGGGGTCTGGATCTGCGCCGCCAAGGGGCTCGAGCTCGGCACCCGCAAGCGCATGACCGAGGTGCTGGTCGAGACGCTGGGGGACCCGGACCCGGTGCTGCTGGTCGGGCCCAGCCACGCGGAAGAGGTGAGCCGGGGGATCCCGACCTCGATCGTGGCGGCGTCCCGCAGCGAGGAGCGCGCACGGGCGGTGCAGGGGCTGTGCTCGTCCGGCCGGCTGCGCGTGTACACGAATCGCGACGTGGCGGGGTGCGAGTACGGGGCGGCGCTCAAGAACGTGATCGCGCTCGCGGCCGGCATCTGTGACGGGCTGGGATATGGCGACAACACCAAGGGCGCGCTCCTCACCCGGGGGCTGGCGGAGATCACCCGGCTGGGGGTCGCCCTGGGCGGGACGCGCGAGACATTCTACGGACTCACCGGCATGGGGGATCTGATCACCACGGCGATCAGCCGCCACAGTCGGAACCGATCGGTCGGCGAGCGCCTGGGTCGCGGCGAGACGATCGAGCAGGTGCTGGGGGCGATGGTCATGGTGGCCGAGGGCGTCAACACGGCGAAGGCGGCCCTCGAGCTGGGGCGGAAGCACGGGGTGGAGACGCCGATCATCGAGCAGGTGAGCGCCATCCTGCTCGAACGGAAGGACCCACGCGCGGCGCTCGAAGCGCTCATGGGTCGCGAGCTGAAGAGCGAGGAATGGAAGGGGGCCTCCGGTCGTGTCACCGCTCAAGACTGATACCGAGTCCGAATCGAAGCTCTACCGCTCGATCAGCGAGGTCGCCGAACTGGTCGGCGTGAAGCAGCACGTGCTGCGCTACTGGGAGACGCAGTTCAGCATGCTGCGTCCGCGGAAGAACCGCGCGGGCAACCGCATGTACCGCCCCGACGAGGTGAAGCTGCTGCTGCGCATCCGGGAGCTGCTCTATGGCCGGCGCTACACCATCGCGGGAGCGCGGCGCAGCCTGCTCGACGAGCGCAAGGACTCGCCGCCTCAGGTCGAGATCGGATTCGACGATGCCGAGCGCAAGCTTGTCATCCACGAGGTCAAGACCGAGCTCCGGCAGCTCGCCGAGCGGCTCAGGGAGCGTCGGACCGGCGTCAAAGCCTGACCCTGCCGGACCGAGCTTACTTGCGGCCGCGCGCTGCCTCGCATAGATTGACGGTCCCAATTCGGTCGGGGCGTAGCGCAGCCCGGTAGCGCACCTGCATGGGGGGCAGGTGGTCGCTGGTTCAAATCCAGTCGCCCCGACCATTCTCACCTCCCTCACGACGCCCGGTCACCCCGACCCGAATGCTCGCCGTCCTCGGATACCTCATCGCCGACAGCCTGGTCCGGGTGCTCCCGGCCGGGATCGCGGACCGGCTGGCGCGGGCGCTGGCGGGTCTCGCTTTCGCGTTGCGGCCTCCGGCGCGCGCCGAGCTCGAGGCGAATCTCGCCCGGCTGATGCCGGAATCGCCCACGTCGGCACGGCGCGACCGGGCACGCGAGGCGTTCGACCATTTCGCCCTCTCGCTCCTCGATTTCCTCCGCCTCGGGCGGCTCGACGAGCGCACACTCGCCGTGGCGATCGAGGTCCGCGGCGCCGAGCATCTCGAGACGGCGCGCGCGAGCGGACGCGGCGTCATCGTGCTCTCGGCGCACCTTGGGAACTGGGAGTGGGGCGCGGCATGGCTCGCGGCGAACGGCGCGCGGCTGAGCGTCGTGGCGCGCCCGCATCCGCATCCCTGGGTCGAGCGCTTCTTCGCACGCCGCCGCCTCGCGCGGGGCGTCGGCATGCTGCGCGAGAGGCCGCTCTGGCCTGGCGCAGCGCGGGCCTTGAGACGGCGCGAGTGGGTGGCGTTGATGGGCGACCGATGCTGCGCCGACGGCTCGGCGTGGGCCTGGGCCACCGCTCTCGCCCGGCGGACCGGCGCGCTGGTGCTGCCGGCGGTCATGATCCGGCTCGCGCCCGGGCGATACGCCGCCTGCTTCGAGGCGCCGCTCACCTCCGAGGGGTGCGCCGCGGGCGACCATCGCGCTGCGTTCCACCGGCAGCTCGAGCGCCATCCGGGGCAGTGGTTCGGGTTCCAGCCGCTTCCGGAGGCCGGCGCGTGAAGCCCGCGGCCGCCTCATGCCCGGGGCGCCGCTGATGCGCGTCGCCGCGCTCGTCCCCGCCTATCAGGCGGCGCCCCATCTCGCAAGCGTGCTGGAGCGACTGGCGGCGCTCCCGCGGCCTCCGGAGACGTTGGTGGTGGACGACGGCTCGACCGACGGGACGGGCGACGTCGCCCGCCGCGCCGGCGTGCGCGTCCTCGCGTTCCCCGAGAATCGCGGCAAGGGCAATGCGCTGCTTGCCGGGTTCCGCGCGCTCGCCGATTTCGATGGCGTGGTGACGCTGGATGCCGACGGGCAGCATCCGCCCGAGTGTCTTCCTGCGTTCGTCGCCGCCGCCGAGCAGGGCGCCGATCTGGTGCTGGGCGTGCGAGCGCGCACCGGGGAGATGCCGTTCATCCGACGGCTCGCCAATGGCGTGGCGTCCGGCTGGGCGAACTGGCTCGCCGGCCAGCCGGTGGACGACAGCCAATGCGGCTACCGGCTCTACGGTCGCCGGCTGCTCCAGGTGACCCCGATCACCCCCGGGCGTTACGAGGTCGAGTCCGAGGTCATCGTGCGCGCGGCGCGACTCGGGTTCCGCCTCGCGCAGGTCCCGATCCCGACCGTGTACGGGAGCGAGGAGAGCCAGATCCACACCGCGCGCGACGTCCCGCGCATCGTCGGGGTGCTGGCCCGCCTCACGATCGAGCGGTTCGCACCGCCGCCGGCGATGCGCCGCGCCGCGCTGGGCGGGAGTTGACGGCCGTCATGCACATCCTCCTGACCAACGACGATGGGATCCAGGCGCCTGCTCTCCGCGTGCTGGGCCAGGAGCTCGCCACGCTCGGCCGGGTGACCATCGTCGTGCCCGATCGCGACCAGAGCGCCACCTCCCATTCCCTCACGCTCAGCCGGCCGCTTCGGATCCACCGGCACGCCGACGGCGTGGTCGGCATCGACGGCACCCCGACCGACTGCGTGCTGATCGCGTTCCACGGGCTGCTCGACGTCCGGCCGGACGTGGTGGTCTCGGGCATCAATCACGGGCCCAACATGGGGGAGGACGTGTTCTACTCCGGCACGGTGGCGGCGGCGATCGAAGGTTCGATGCAGGGCGTCCCGGCCATCGCCGCCTCGCTCGCGACCCGTGAGGCCACGGATTTCGTCGAGCCCGCCCGCTTCGTCCGCCGGCTGGTCGAGGCGCTCGCCGCACGCGGGCTCGAGGGTCACCCGGTGCTGAACGTGAACCTGCCGCACCGCCCCTGGAGCGAGGTCCAGGGCGTCCGGCTGACGCGCCTCGGCACCCGGGTCTACAGCGACACGCTGATCGAGAAGGTGGATCCGCGCGGGCGCGCCTACTACTGGATCGGCGGCCAGGACCCGGTCTGGGAGTCGCACGAAGGGACCGACTTTCACGCGGTCGAGCACGGGCACATCTCCGTGACCCCGCTGTCGCTCGATCTCACCGACTACCGGGCGATGGTGGACATGGAGGCGTGGGATCTGACGCCATGAGCGCCGAGGCCCCGAAGCGCAAGGGGACCCTGCCGATGGGCAGTGGCGGGGACGCGCCGCCGCACGACCCCTACGAGGTCGCCCGCCGGCGCATGGTCGAGGATCAGCTCGTGGGGCGCGGGATCGTGGAACCGCGCGTGCTCGCGGCGATGGGCGCGGTGCCGCGGCATCTCTTCGTGGACCCCGCGCTGGTTCAACGCGCCTACGGCGATCACGCCCTGCCGACCGCCGAGGGGCAGACCATCTCCCAGCCCTGGATCGTCGCCCGCATGCTCGAACTGCTGGCGGTCGATCCCGGACACCGCGTGCTCGAGGTCGGGACCGGGAGCGGGTATCAGACCGCGCTGCTCGCATCTCTGGCGGAGCGCGTGTTCAGTATCGAGCGCGTCCCATCCCTGTTGCGCTCGGCCCAGGACCGGCTCAATCGTCTCGGCATCCGCAACGTCGCGCTCCGACACGGCGATGGGACACTCGGTTGGCAGGATTTCGCACCCTATGCTAGGGTTCTCGTTTCCGCGGCGGCACCGCGGGTTCCCGACGCGCTTCGGGCACAGTTGGAAGACGGTGGCGTGCTCGTCATCCCGGTCGGCGGACCCCAACTCCAACACTTGGAAGTCTGGCGACGATTGCCGGGCGGTCGGTGGCGACACGAGCGACGCGGCGAGTGCCGGTTCGTGCCGCTGGTGGGGCGGGATGCGTGGCGCGAGACTCCCGAGGCCGGTCCGTAGCCGTCCGCGGTGGGGAGAGAGTTGTGTCGGGGCGTGGCTCAGCCTGGTAGAGCACCTGGTTCGGGACCAGGGGGTCGGAGGTTCAAATCCTCTCGCCCCGACCATCCATCCTCTCTTCGCGACCGCCGGCGCCCGCCCGAGCCACGCTCGTCCACCGGATCGCCCTCGTTCGCGACCCGGCACGCCTTCGCGCTTGACATCCCCCGTCCCTGCGGGCGCATCCTGCGCAGTGTCGTGACGCACGGTCTCCATCTGGTCATCCGCGGCCGGGTCCAGGGTGTCGGATTCCGCCAATTCGTCTCGCGCCAGGCCGAAGCGCTCGGGCTCGCGGGCTGGGTCCGCAACCGGCCGGACGGCGCGGTCGAGGTCGAGGCGGAGGGCCCGAGGCCGGAGCTCGAGCGCCTGGTCTCCGCGCTGTCGCGCGGGCCGGCCGGAGCGCGCGTCACGACGGTCGAGCAGGAGAGGAGCGAGCGGGTGCCGGGTCATCGCGGTTTCCGAGTCACCGGATGAAGGGGCCAAGTGACACGCCGAGGGACCACAGGGAACGTGACGCGGCCGCAGCGGACCGACGGCTTCGCGGAGCGTCTGACCGCCGCGCTCGCCGCGGCGACCGCGCAGGGCCGAGTCACGCCCCGCGAGTACGAGACTCTGCTCGCCGACCCCGAGTTCGACGCCGACGCGTTCGTGGCCTTCCAGTCCGAGGCGGCGGCCTCGGGCGTGCGGCTGCCGGACGATGACCGTGCGCCCGAGGGCTCCGAAGGCGTTCCGGAACGCGAGGACGAGCCAGGCGATTCGCCCGGCGTTCCCGGGCGTTCCGGATACCGCGACCACGGCCCGGATCGCGACCTGCTCGACATCTACCTCGGGGAGATCGGGCGCATCCCGCTGCTCACCCATCCCGAGCTGCTCGAGGCCGCGCGACGGGCACGCGCCGGCGACGAGGAGTCGCGCAAGCGGATCATCATGGCCAACCTGCGCCTGGTGGTTCACGTCGCGCGCGGCTATCGCAACCGGGGACTGCCGCTGCTCGACCTGATCGAGGAGGGCAACCTGGGGCTGATCCGCGCCACCGACCGCTTCGAGCCCGAGCGCGGGCTTCGCTTCAGCACCTACGCGACCATCTGGATCCGCCAGGCGGTCCTGCGCGGCATCGCCGAGCAGGCGAAGTCCCTGCGCATCCCGGTCCAGATGTTCCAGCAGATGAACCGGTTCGCGCGCGCCGAACGCATCCTGCGCGGCCGGCTGGGACGCGATCCCGACATCGATGAGGTCGCGGGCGAACTGGGCATCTCCAGGCCCCGCGCCGAGCGCCTGTCGGCCCTCATCGTCGGCCTGCGTTCGCTGGACGAAGGCTCGAGCCTGGCGGCGTTCGAGCAGCTGACCGCCGAGGACCTCGGGGAGGCGCCGCTCTCGGTCGAGCGTCTGGTCGAACTCCAGCTCGAGCACGAGCAGCTCGACCAGGTGCTGCGCTCCCTCAGCCAGCGTGAGGAGCAGATCCTGCGCATCCGTTATGGATTCCATGACGGCGTGGCGCGCACGCTGGCCCAGACCGGACAGCTGTTCGGGATCTCGCGTGAGCGCGTCCGCCAGATCGAGGCGCGCGCGCTCGGGAAGCTGCGCCGGGCGCTCGAGCTGCACGAGATGGACGGCGCCGGGAAGGCATCCATCCACTGAGTCCACCAGGGCCCCCGACGACCGAGGGGGCCGCCAATGCGCGAGGGCCCATGATCGAGTTGCGCCGCTTCATCCGTGATGTGCCCGACTTCCCCCGCAAGGGGATCCTGTTCAAGGACATCACCCCGTTGCTCAGCGATCCTAAGGCCCTGGCCGAGACGGTGCGGGCGCTGGCCGCGCGCGTGGAGCGGCCGGACGCGGTCGTGGCGATCGAGTCCCGGGGGTTCGTGTTCGGCACCGGCCTCGCGATGCACTGGGGCGTTCCGCTCGTCCCGGCGCGCAAATTCGGGAAACTGCCCGGAGCGACGGTGCGCGCGGTGTACTCGCTCGAGTATGGCGAGGATACGCTCGAGCTGCACCGCGACGCGCTGCGCGCGGGGCAGCGGGTGGCGATCGTGGACGATCTGCTCGCCACCGGAGGCACCGCGGCGGCCACCGCGAGGCTGGTGGAGGCGCTCGGCGCCGGTGTGGCCGCCCTGCTCTTCGTCGTCGAACTGAAAGGCCTCGGCGGGCGCGAGCGGCTCGCGCCCCACCGGGTCGAGTCCCTGCTCGAGTACGACGTGACGGTGGCATCGTCCTGATCGGTCCCAGGCGCCGCGCGCGATCGAGCGGTTCACGCGGAACCGGAGTCCGCGCGCCCGCCCGGGGTTCAAGGTGGGCCGCGTGGCTCCTGAGCCCGGCGGGACTGGCGGCCCTGGCGGCGGTGGTGCTCTACCTGCCGAGCCTCGGGCACGGCTTCGTGCGCGATGACATCCCGCTCATCGTCGACAACGCCCTCATGCGCGCTCCAGCGGGGCTCGGCCGACTCGTCTCGGGGGACTTCCTCGCCTCGACCGGCTTCACATCGGGCCTGTGGCGGCCCCTGCCGCTCATCTCATTCTGGATTGAAGGCCGCGTGGGCGGCTGGGGACCGGCCCTCTTCCACGGGACCAGCCTCCTGCTCCACGCGGCGGCGGCGCTGCTGGCCGGCCTGCTCCTGACGCAGGCCGGGATCCCGCGCAACGCAGCCAGCTTCGGGGCGGTGTGGTTCGCGACCATGCCCGCGCACCTCGAAGCGGCGGCATGGATCTCCGGGCGAACCGATCTGCTGTCCGGCGGCCTTGCGCTGCTCAGCCTGTGGCTGGATCGGCGGGCTCGGCGGGCGGGCCGCGCGGGACCGGGTTGGATGGCGCCGGCGGCGTTCGCCGGCGCGCTGCTGAGCAAGGAGTCGGCGGCAGGCTGGGCGGGGGTCATCCTGGTCGCGGAGTGGGTGCGCACCCGCGACACGCCGTCCGGCCTGCGGGACATCCTGCGTTGGGTCGCCCCCTATGCGCTGATCACGGTGGCATGGCTGGTGGTCCACGCGGCGGCATCAGGGCCAGGGATGCTCCCCGGTCATGTGGATGAGGCGCTTCGCGCGCGGCGGCAGGCGGCCGGATGGATGATCCTGCCCCAGTACCTCGCGTTCCTCTGGCCCTGGTACCCGCACTCGTCGGACGTGGCGCTCGGCCATCCGGCCGGGCCGCTCGATGGGTCTGTGCTCGGCGGGGCGTTCCTCACACTCCTCGCCGGCGCGATCGCCGTGGGTCTCGCGGTCCGTCGTTCGCGACTTGCGGTGCCGGCCGCCATCCTCCTCGTCCCGCTCGTTCCCTCGATGGCGGCGGCGGTCATGTTCGGGTTCGTCTCCTCCGGGGAACGCATGATGTTCCTCGCCTCGGCAGGGGTCGCATGGATCGCAGCGGCGGGCCTGGCGCGGGCGTGGGAGCTGGGCGCCGCCGCCCGATGG
>JBKJXJ010000005.1:0-10900 GCA_046716125.1 Candidatus Eiseniibacteriota bacterium | reverse complement strand
CCGGATACGAACCAGGACTCGACACCGCAAGGTCGAGACGTCCGTCCCCGTTGAGGTCGGCAATCGCGACGCTGTTCGCGGACTCCCCGCAGTCCAAGGGGATGCCGGGTCCAAAGCTGCCATCCCCGTTGCCGAGCAGAACGGCATTCGCGGCGGCGAGAGCGACCAGATCCGGAGCGCCGTCCGCGTTCAAGTCGTCTGCGGCGACCAAGCGAGGATATCGTCCCAGCGGCTGCTCGACCCCGGCCGAGAAGACGCCGTTCCCATGGCCGGACAGGACGGAAACCGCCCCCAGGCTCTCGGGATAGGGACTCAGGGTTGCCACAGCGAGATCCGGCCTCCCGTCCCGATTGAAGTCAGCGATCGTCGTCGCCTGGGCGCCGGATCCGGCCGGTGCGGGTGTCGTCCCGAACGTGCCGTCGCCGTTGCCGAGCATCACCGAAACGGTGAACGGCCAGCCGGAGTCGGCCGTCGCCAGATCGAGAATCCCGTCGCCATCGAGGTCCGCGATCGCGACTGAGCATGGGTCCTCCCCTACTTGGTAGTCCCTCGCAGGCGCAAATGTCCCGTCTTCGTTGCCGAGCAGTACCGAGACATTGTCGGAATTGAAGTCCGGGTCCGCGCCGTAGTTCGCAGTGGCAATGTCCAGCCGACCGTCCCCGTTCAAGTCCGCCGTCCCCACCGAGAGTGGCGTGTGACCGACCCGATAGTGCCTCTGAGCACCGAACGAGCCGTCGCCAATCCCTCTCAAAACGCCGAGCGTGGGATGATTGTCACCCTCATTGGTAAATGCGAGATCCTGCTGCCCGTCGCCGTCAAAGTCACCGATTGCGATCGACGTGGGATAGGTCGCCGCGCCGAACCGCGTGGTTGCGCCGAAGGACCCATCGCCGTTTCCGAGCATCACTGCGACTGGTTGGGAGTTCTCCTCCCGCGAATCCGCCCCGCTGATGGTCAGTGCGAGGTCCATGTGCCCATCGGCGTTGAGGTCCGCGGCCGCCAGACCGCTCGGGGCGAAGAAGCTCGCGTGCGGCCTGGGCGGCCCCAATGTCCCATCCCCATTGCCGAGCCGCACCGCGAGCGTGTCGCACCCGGCCGTCGCCAGATCGAGATCCCCGTCCTTATCGAGATCGGCGAATACCATCCGGGGCGGGATGCAACCGACCTCGAGATCGGTCGCGGCTCCAAACGTCCCGTCGCCATTCCCGGCGAATACGGAAACGGTGCCCCGATAATTCGGGGCGAAGCCGCCGTGGGCCACGGCCAGGTCTTCATTCCCGTCGGCGTCGAGATCCGCGATCGCCAGCGACGACGCACCGCGGCCGGTGACGAGGTCGGTCCTGGTCTCGAACTCCGCGTCTCCGAGTCCCGTCAGAATCGAGATGCTGCTGTGGCCATCCGAATACCCGGTGTTGACGGTGGCCATGTCAAGGCGTCCGTCCTCGTTGAAATCGCCGATCGCGAGCGCATTGGGGCGAGGCCCCGTCGGGTACACGAGATTGGGCGCCTTGAACAGCGGCTTCGCGAAGACAGGCGTGGCGAGCGCACACATCAACCACGCCGCGAGCGTCACGGCTCCCGTGGCGACTCGAACGGCGGGAGCTGACCCAGCGCGTGCGGCCCGCACGGACATATGCCGACCTCCGGGGAATGACAATCAATGCAGAGGCATTGATACTACTCCCTGACGGTCGTGATATGAACCGCGCAGTTGGTATTCACCGTACGCCGCCCAACCCGATGGGCCGCATGGCCTGGCGGAGATTACAGCCTGCACTCAGCGGCTGAGCAGGATCCCGGTCACCTTGACGAACGAGAGCACGAACCCCACGGCGGTGGTCGCAAGCAGCGCCAGCGCAAGAAGTTGCACGCCCCGGCTCTCCCGCTTCTCGCTGAAGCGCATGGCCTCGGCCGTCACCCACCCGCCCGCGAAGCCGCCGAGGTGCGCCCAGTTGTTGACGCCGCTCATGAAGAAGCCCATCGCGAACATGATCGCCGCCCACTGCCAGAGCTGCATCGTCATCGCCGTGCCGCCGCGCTTGCGTCCGTAGACGATGAGCGCCGCCAGCAGGCCGAAGATGCTCCCCGAGGCGCCGATCGACGGCGCGGGGGTGAGGCTGTTCGAGACCAGGAACCCGGCCGCGCCAGAGAGCGAGAACAGGACGAACGCCCGGGCCGGGCCGTACACTTCGGAGACCTGAGGACCGAGATTCCGGATCCACATCACATTGAAGAAGATGTGGAGGAGGCCGCCGTGGAGATAGATGGCGGTCAGGACGGTCCACCACCACCCCTGCTGCCAGGCGACACCGCCGGTCATGCCAAGCTGGTAGAGCGCGCGCTGGCCCGGCGAGAGCAACGAGAACAGGCCGCTCATCTGAAAGATGGCCTCGGGTTGCAGCACCAGCGAAGTGACGTAAAGCGCGACGCAGCCGGTCGCGATCACCGCGATGAGGTCGAGCCGGCGGCCGAAGATGCGCTGGATCTCGGGGGTCCAGCCGTAGAGTCCGGGCCGCCACGCCCCGCAGAACGGGCACTTCTCTTCGCCCACGCCGATCAGCTTTCCGCACTCGGGGCAGATCATCGAACCCGTGGTCTGTCGCGCCATGGCGCGGAAGGATACGGCAGTCGGAGAAGGGGTGCACGCGGCGGCGGTGTACCACCTGGTGAGCCTCGCCTCTCACGCGACGTGTGCCGTGCTCCTCGCCGCGCTCTTCATGCGCCGCCTCTCGCGCCGCGCCGCGCTCCTGGGTGCCGTGTTCTTCGCCGCCCATCCCGCGGTGGTCGCCCTGGCCGGTCGCTTCGAACCGGCCACGAGCGGCGGATCGCGTCGCGGAATCATCGGTGTGACTCTGGGCCTGGCTGCCATCTCGCTCGCATACGGCGCGGCATTCGTCTCCGGCAACGCGTTCGGGGTGCGCGCCGATGCCGGCAAACAAATGGTACGTCGCCTATCTTCCCGACGGGCGCGTGCAGGTCGCCACCTCCGCCCAGGTGGATTCCATCCGGCGGGCGGCGGGGCGGGGGCGCTGAGAACACCCGAGGGGCCCACCGGACGGGCGGGCCCCTCGATGTGACCGCGAGGGTCGTCGGCTACCGGACGAGCAGCGTCATCCGCGTGAACTGGGTGCGGCCGAATCCATGCAGGCGCGCGAAGTAGACCCCGGGCGCGGCGCCCCCGCCCTGATCGGTGGTCCGATCCCACTCGAAGCTTGCGGGCCCGGGCTCGAGCGTGCCGTTGAAGACCGTCGCGACCCGCCGCCCGGTCACGTCGAAGACGTCGAGCCGGACGTCATCCCGATGCGGCACGGCGAAGTCGAAGCGGGTGCCCCCGCGCACCAGAGTGGGCGAGGCCGAGAAGGCGGCCAGGGCGGCGGCCGACGAGCCGCTCACTTCGATCGGCCCGATCATGGCTTCGGCGCCCGAGCAGGCGCGCGCGCCGAGCCAGTAGGTGGCCCCGGAAGCGGGCGCCGTGGCGTCCACGAAGCGGAACTCGGCCTCGTCGCCGGAGAGTCCGAGCATGGTCTCGTTCCCCGCGAACACACGCTCACCGGCGGCGTCCTCGCGGTAGACGTTGAAGCCATCCACATGAGCGCCGATGTCCACCGCCCAGGACAACGAGACGCCGCCCGCGGCGGGCGCGGCGAGGACCCGGGTCAGCACGCCGAGGGGCAGCTCCGGTGCACCGGCATCGGCCTGACCCGCGGGGTCATGCTCGTCACGCGGGAGCGAAGCCGCCATGGCTGGGGCGGTCCCCTGGACGTAGTCGTACGTGAAGGCCATATAGTCGCCGCGACAGGTAAAGCTGCTGTTGCGCTTGTTCGTCGCGACGCGCAGACGCACCTCCCGTGTCCCCGAAACGTAGGCCGCGGGCGAGGTCGTCGACCAGGTCCGCGTCACGTCAGTCGTGCTCACCGTGGCCTGATCCACCTGCACCCACGCGCTCGTGCCCCAGTTCCAGAGGTAGAGCGTCTGCGTGCGGGACACCGTGTAGTTGCCGTCGTACGTGATGGTGAGCGCGGTCGGCGGATGGTTGAGCGTGACCGAGCCGTACCAGTCGGTCAGGTACTTGCCTCCGTCCACGCCCGCCCCGACCGACACGCGCACCGCGTCGTCAGCCGCGAGGCGGGTCACGTCGCCCACCGTGATGCTTCCCTTGATCATGGTCATGGCCGAGGCGACCAGCGTCTCGGTGAGGGTGGGTGGCGGGCCACCGCCGCCGCCGTTGGGGTAGCTGTCACTGAAACCCGGTCCCGAAACGGTGTAACTGTCAATGGTCCCGGGGTCGGCCTGGACCACGATGGTCTCGTTGGCCACCTTGTCCCAGGTCGGATCGGGCGTGGCGCCGGCGCCGGTCTCGGTCCAGTAGGTCTTGACGCCGTGCGTGTGGAGTCGCCCCAGCGCCGCCGCGGTCGGATGGCCGTAGGTGTTGCCGCTCCCCACCTGGATGATCCCCACCTCGGGCGTGGTGGCGGCGAGCCAGTTGTCGTTGGTCGAGTAGGTCGAACCGTGGTGATGCACCTTGTAGACCTCGACGTCCCCGACCTCGGGGCCGACGGTGGTCTCCACGTCGTTGCCCTGGCTGGTGCTGCCGGTCAGATCGCCGCCGATCACCTCGTCGAACGCCCCGTAGCTCACCTTGAGCACCACGGTCTTGGCGTTCTCGTCCGATCCGCTCGGCGAGTAGACGCCGGCGCCGTTCAGGTTTACGCACTTGATGAACACCGGGTTCGCAGCACCGGCATCCAGCGTGATGACCTGGTTCTTGGCGATGGTCGTGCGCTTGGCGCCCAGCGTGTTGACGTAGTTGGTGTAGGTGGCGCTGGAGTAGGACGAGCCCCGGTCGTAGCCGGCGGTCCCGATCGTGATGTTGATCGCCGCCAGGTCGTCAATGCAGCCGATGTGGTCGGCGTGGTAGTGACTCGCGAAGTGGTAGTCCACGACCGAGAGGCTCAGGCCCTGCAGGTAGGACTTGATGTAGGTGCAGTTGGTGTAGACGCCGTCGTCGAACAGCGCGGTCTGGCCGAGCGGCGAGATGAGGAGAATCCCGTCGCCCTGGCCGATCTTCATGTGGTGGATCTGGAGCTTGCCGTTGGCCTGCGCGAAGGCCAGCGCGGGAACGAGGAGGGCGAGTGACACGACGCCAAGCGCGCGCCGCAGCGGCGAGGACCAACGGACGGGGGACCGTTGCATCGGGGGCACCTCTTCCCAGTAGGTGGTGTATGGGAGCGACCGGCTCGGGCCAGGCGCTCATGTCGTGTCGCCGCGGGTCAGAATACATTCCCGTCCCCGGATGCCAAGCGGGAATTTCGCGGGCGCCGAGAGCATCTGGGCGGAAGGCGCCCGAGCGAATCCGCTTGCGTCCTACGTCGCGCGGCCGCATCCTGCCCCACGTCCGCGCGAGCGGGCGCGTCGTTAGGGGTGGTCACGCGGCGGGACCGCATGACCTGAGAGCACACCCTTCGAACCTGACCTGGTTCATACCAGCGTAGGGAAACGGCAAGGACAAGCGAGCTCTCCGGTTGCCTGCACGCCGTCCCTGACTGGGCGGCGTTTTTTGATCGCCGCCCGGATGGGATCGCCCATGTTCAGCACCAGCCCCCTGGACTGGGGGCTCATCCTCATCTACTTCGCGTTCCTTGCCGCGGTCTGGGCGCGCCGATTCGGGAGCCGCTCGAGCGCGCTCGAATACCTCGTCGCCGGGCGCCGCGTGACCCTGCCGGCCTTCGTCGCGACGCTGGTCGCTACGTGGTACGGCGGCATCCTCGGCGTGGGCGAGTACTCGTGGCGCTACGGGCTCTCGAACTGGCTGGTGTTCGGCGTGCCCTACTACATCGGTGCGCTCCTCTTCGCCATCTTCTTCGCCCGGCGTGCGCGCGAGGCGGCGCTCTATACCATCCCCGACCTCCTCGACCGGCACTACGGCCGCGGCCCAGCGGTGATCGGCGCGCTGACGGTGTTCGTGACTTCGGCGCCCGCCGCTTACGTGCTCATGCTCGGCACGCTGTTCGCCGCCATGTTCGGCCTGCCGCTCGTTCCGTGCGTCATCGGGGCGGCCGTGCTCTCGCTCTTCTACATCGACCGCGGCGGGTTGCGCACGGTCGTCTTCACCGACCAGGTCCAGTTCGTCCTCATGTACGTGGGATTCATCGTCATGCTCGCGTTCCTGGTGGCTCGACACGGAGGGCTCGGCTTCCTCGCGCGCGAGCTGCCGGCCACGCATCTCACCTGGCACGGCGGCAATCCGCCGCAGGCCATCCTGGTGTGGTACTTCATCGCGCTCTCCACGCTCGTGGATCCGGGCTTCTGGCAGCGCGCCTACGCCGCGCGCGACCCCGGCGTCGCGCGAAACGGCGTGCTGATCTCGATCGGATTCTGGATCTTGTTCGACTTCCTCACCACCACGACCGGCCTCTACGCGCGCGCGCTGCTGCCCCAGCTCACGGACCCGGTGTATGCGTTCCCCGAGCTGGCGCGGATCACGTTGCCTCCGGTGGCGCTGGGCCTCTTCTATCTGGCCATGATCGCGACGGTGATGAGCACCGTGGACTCCTACGGATTCATCGCCGCCGGAACGTTCGGGCGCGATCTCATCTGGCGCTTGCGCCGCGAGACCGGCGAGGAGCGGCTGCCGTTCTACACGCGGATCGGACTCGCGGTAGCGGCGGTGTTCGCAGCCGTGTTCGCCCTGGCGAACCGGAGCGTGATCGGGCTGTGGCACGACATCGGCTCGATCACCACGCCGGCGATGCTTCTGCCGGTCGGCACGGCGCTTCTCGGCCGCGGGGGGATCGGGTCGCGCTGGACCAGCGCTGCAATGGTCATCCCCTTCTGCGTCTCTCTGGCGTGGGTGTTGATCAAGACCTTCCCTCCCGCCGGTCAGGCGGGGGCCTATCCGTTCTCCATCGAACCCATCTACGCGGGCCTCGCGGTCTCGCTCGCGACATACGCGCTGGGCTGGGCGGTTCACTCCCGCCCCCCTGCGCCGCGGACCGTCGACAAGGAGGTGCATCCATGAAGTCGGTGCTCGTGATGCTCGCGCTGGCGTCTGCATCGTCGCCCGCCATCGCCCAGGACTCGCTGGGCACCACTCCGGTTCGCGGGCCGGCATTGCCGGAGACGCTCGCGCGCGTCGTGCGGCTGCCGGTGTTCGAAGTGAGCACGGCGCGCGCGGACGATCGGGCGCCGATCTCGAAGACCGTGCTCGACCGGGAAAAGATCAAGGCCGTCATCTGGGGCCAGGACACGCCCATGGCGCTTGCGGGACTGCCCGGCGCGTACGCGTACTCGGACGCGGGCAATGGCATCGGGTATTCCTATCTCTCGATCCGTGGGTTTCCGCAGCGACGCATCAGCGTCCTCATCAACGGCGTCCCGCTCAACGACCCGGAATCGCACGAGGTCTACTGGATCGACCATCCGGATCTGCTGTCCTCCGCACAGGAGGTCCAGCTCCAGCGCGGCGTCGGCTCGGCCCTCTATGGCGCCGCATCGCTCGGAGGAAGCGTGAACCTGGAGACCGGCCCGTTCCCGAGCGAACCCCACGCGAGTGCTGCATTGTCCTACGGCTCGTTCGACACGCGGCGGATGGTGCTCGAGATGGGCTCCGGAGACCTGTTCGACGACCCGCGACCCGAGGGACGTCGCGACTTCTGGAACCTCTACGGCCGCTACTCGCGGATCGAGTCCGACGGCTACCGCGATCGGTCCTGGTCGAAGCTCTGGTCGTACACCCTGGCCGCGCAGCGCCGCACGCGGAACCATCTTTTCAAGCTCAACGCCTATGGCGGGCCCGAGACGACCCACCTCGCCTATCTCGGCGTCTCCCGAGACCAGCTCGACGGTCTCGTCACCGGCGACGCCGACCGGGACCGGCGCTTCAATCCGCTGACGTACGAGGGCGAGGCCGACCACTTCTTCGAGCCGCACTACGAGCTGATCCACTCCTGGTCGCCGCGGCGAAACCTCGTGGTGAGCCAGACGCTGTTCTACTTCGACGGCGAGGGCTACTACGACGAGCGGCGCCTCCTCCAGTCGCTTGCGTCCTACCGGCTCGCGCCGTGGACGACTTCCGACGCGACCCTGTTCGGCGCGGACTCACTGGCGTACTACCGCAACAACGGGACCTCACTCGACCGCGATGCCCAGGGCGATGTCACGGTCGAGAACTTCGATCTGGTGCGCCGGCGATGGGTCGCCAACCGCCACTTCGGGTGGGTCCCGCGCATCCGCATCGGCGATGTCCGGCAGCCGTTCACGATCGGCGGCGAGCTGCGCTGGCACGATGGGCGACACGTCGGATCGCTGATCAGCGGCAGCGGCCTCCCGCCGGCCACACCGCCCGACCACGTCTACTACGACTACCACCCGCGCACGTTCTCGGCCGGGCTCTTCGCGCGCAAGGAGTGGCGGCCGTTGGAGGATCTGACGGCCACGATGGATCTCGCGTGGCGGCATCAGGACTACAGGATGCGCGGCGACCGGTTCGACGGCATCCGCTTCGACCAGGGTTATGACTTCGCCCTGCCCCGCCTCGCGCTGACCTGGGCGGGAGTGGACGGGTGGCGGTTCTACGCTTCCGCATCGCACGCGCGACGCGAGCCCGCGTTCCGCGACCTGTACGACGCCGAGGGTGTCGGAAGCGTTCCGCTTTATGCGAACGGTTCACCGCTCATCCGGCCCGAGCGCGTGAACGACTACGAGGCGGGTGCGCACTGGCGGAGCGGAGGCCGGCAGGCCACGCTCACGCTCTTCCGCATGGACTTCCGCGACGAGCTGGTCTACGCGGGACAGTTCAACACCGACCTCGGCTATCCCATCCTCGGCAACGCCGCGCGGTCGATCCACCAGGGCGCCGAGATCGAGACGTCGGCCCGGTTCGGTGGACACCCGTACGGAACCCAGGACGACACTCCGCCGCCGCTCTTCCGGCGCGATCAGACGCCCGAGTTGCAGCTTTCCGCCAACGCCACGCTCAGCGACAACCACTTCGTGCGCTACCGGGAGGTGTACGGCACGAGCCCGGGGGACACCGTGGTGTACGACGGCAAGGCGATCGGCTTTTTCCCTGCCGTGATGGGAAACCTGTCCGCGCGCATGGGCTGGCGGCGGGCAACGCTTGGGACGGACGTCCAGTGCGTCGGCCGCATGTTTCTCGATCACACGGAATCAAAGGATGGCAGCATCTCCCCGCGCACCGTGGTGAACCTCTTCGCCGGCTACCGGATGCCGCTCCGTGCGGCGAGCGCGCTCGATTCTCAGCCGCCCGCGATCGAGCTCTCGGTGCGCGTCTTCAACGCCCTCGATCGCCGCTACGAGACCGGGGGCTACAGCTACCTTTACGCCGGGACGCGCTACACCGACTTCATCCCGGCGGCGACGCGCAGCGTGCTGGCGGAGGTGCGGGTGGGGTTCTGACGCGCGGGCGGCGTCAATCCGCCCCGAGCAGCGCCACCCGCCGTGTGCTTGCGTCGCGTCCCGACTCGAGTCGGACCCAGTAGACGCCGGCGCGGAGCCGTCCGCCCCGTCCGTCCCGCGCGTCCCAGCGCATCACTTGCGCCGATCCGTCACCGACGCCATCGCCCAGCTCGCGCACCCGACGACCGGCCAGATCGAGAACCTCCAGCCGCCAGCGTTCCCCGGGGCGGGCGGTGAACGACACTTCGACATCGCGAAGGGTCGGGTTCGGCGCGAGCGTCAGCGGGAGATCCGCGGCGGCTGTCGGCGCCACCGACACGGTGGCCGCGAGGTACCACGGTTGCGCCGTCGCATCCGTCTGAAGGAAATCGAGCAGCAGGTTGGCGACCTTGATCCGTCCCGAGGTCGCGGGATGGGTCCCATCGGCGGAGAAGTCCGAACAGGCGTAGGTGAGACCATCCCCGGGTCGCGGGGTGAGCCCATCCGCCCAGAGATAGGGGCCCCATGCGAGCCACGGGGCCTCGACCGGTCCCTGCCCTGCGTCGTGGTTGAGGCTGTCCTCGCCCGCGATCTGTCCCTCGATCAGCCACTTCACCGCGAACCCCGACTCGTAGGCATAGGCCTCGGGATTGAGCGCTGTGGAGGCGTACCCGGCGTAGATCCGGCTCGAGAGGTACGCGATCCGGAGATTGGGGAAGTGGTCCTTCAGCGTTCGCACGACCGAACCCAGATCCCGCATGAGCGTCGTGGTCGCGGCCGGGAAGCCGGTGGTGGGTCCGGCATTGGCCTCCTTGATCCAGGCCACCTGCACCTGGGCCGGCGACGAGCCGACGCCGCGCAGGCGCGTGCGCACCGTATCCCAGTACGCGGAGGCCGGATTCTTGATCAGGCTCGCCGTCTGGCCGCCCCTGGCACAGTCGATCACCCGCACACCCGGATCCCGGGAGGGATCGGCGTTGGACATCGGCACGAAGGTCGAGAACTCCTGGGTGCAGTTGCTCATCCCGATCGAGATGAGCACCACCCGCCCGTTCGGGTCGGCGTTCCCGAACGTGTCGATCGGGGCGACGGCGTTGGCGATCGCGAGCCCCGCTGCGTCGTGCGCGGGCGGCCTCGTGTTCGATCCGCCGGGATAGAGTCCGCCCGTGTAACCCTGATAGGTGCCCGCGCCGAGCGCCGTGAGCGGGATGAGGCCCGTCTGCGTCCCGTTGCAGTTACTGGCGACGGCATGCGCGGGAATGGCGATAGCGGCGATGAGCGCGAGGGAAGTTAAGTGACATCGCGGCATGACGGACCTCCACGCGTGTCGGTCAGGGCGGTGGGAGGAGGAATCATACCGCGCCCGGCGCCCCGGTGGGTGGAAGACCAGCCCCCCGTGGCGTCGGCGGATATCCGCGTCCACGACCAGGTGGAGCACGATCGCCCCCCCGGTCGCGGCCGCGTCGCTCTAGACGGCCAGCAGGCGGTTGAAGAAGGACCGATA
>JBKJXJ010000004.1:0-15318 GCA_046716125.1 Candidatus Eiseniibacteriota bacterium | reverse complement strand
CCGCGTCGGACGCGAGATGTCGTCGCGGCGCTCGTGGAACCCCGCCAGCTTCAGCTCAAAGCTTCTGCCGGCGCCGAATCGCAACCACACCTGGTTACCGCGCATCCGCGTGTGGAACCACCAGTCGTCGGAGTTGAACGCGCCCGGGACCGCCTCGCGCTCGACGCGCTGAAAGATCCATCCGACCTCGGCCCCGGCCGGCATGCCCGCCCCGCCGACCGCGAGCCGCGTGCGTGCCCCGTCCCGGTCGCGCGGATGGGCGACGTTGCGCGCGAGGTCGAGACGAAAGCTCACGGGAATCCCCGCGAGGGCGGAGCGAGCGCCGAGCTGGACGTCCACGACGTCGAATCGGGCGATGGGATCGAATCTGAGGAGCGTCTCGTTCTGGCGCGGCGGAGTGATGCGACCTCCAAAGCGCAACCAGCTCATCGTGAAGTCCGCCCCCGAGACCGCCTCCTCGCGGATCAGGGCCGAGAGCTGGACGGCAGTCATCCAGACGTCATCGTTGAATGGCACAGTGGGGAAATAGAACGCGGCGCCGAGTCTGCCCGAGGCCGTAGGTGAGAGATCGCGGCGCGTGATCACCGCGATCCCTGAAGGGCGCAGATCCTCGTCCCAGACCATCTCGGTCAATCGCAATGGTGATCGCTGACGCCCGGCGGCGACGCTGAATGATCCCCCCGGCGTCGAGAACCGCCCCATCAGCCGGTCTATCGCCACGTCATTCAATGGTTCGTTGAGGACCGGGACCCAGAGACTTGTCACAGGGGTTGAAAATTCAATGAGGGTGGGTAGATCCTGCTCGATGCTGGCCGTCCAGCGGATGCCGGCCTCGGCCCGAAGCGACTGCCCTGTCGGTGCCCAGACCATGCCGCCTCGCACCATGAGTCGCCCGAGGTGGGTTCCGAACCTATCGGGCGGATCGCGGACGACGTCCCAGCGCAGCCTGGCGTCCCCGTAGAGCGCGAGGCCGGCCCGCGCCAGCGGGCCTTCGCGCGTGAAGTACTCGACCGCCGTTGTGTCGTACTCCGGAGCTCCTGCATCAACCTGCGCCGCGAGCGCGATCGCCGCCGCGATGCAGAGCGAGCCGCACCACCATGCGCGCCTCACGGCTCCCGCTCCCCAAGCGCCGCCGAGAGTTCGGCCGCGCTGGCGAACCGCGCGCTGGCATCGCGGGCGAGGCAGCGGAGGATCGCCGCCTCCAGCGCCTCCGGCACCTCGGGCGCATGCTCGCGCAGCGGTGGCGGATCCTCGTTCATCTGGCGGTAGCTCAACTCGGCGGGATCCGAAGCGAGGAAGGGCCGTCGGCCGGCCAGCACCTCGTACAGGATCACGCCGGTCGCGTACAGGTCGGAGCGCGCATCACCGCGGGCGCCGAGGAGTTGTTCGGGCGACAGGTATCCGAGGGTGCCCGAGAGGGTGGTGGCGGCCGCGGGCGCCGGGGTCGCGCGCGCCGCGATGGCGATGCCGAAGTCCATGATCCGGACCTGGCCGGTCGGGTCGAGGATCAGGTTCTCGGGCTTGATGTCGCGGTGCACCACGCCCATCGCGTGCGCGGCCTCGAGTCCCGCGAGCAGCTGACGCACGATGCGCAGCACCACCGAGTGCGGGAGCTTCGGATCGTGCGTGAGCAGCTCGCGCAGCGTGACGCCCCGCACGTACTCCATCGAGATGAACGCGACCCCATCGGCCTCGCCGAAGTCGTGGGTGCGGAGCACGTTCCGGTGGGTGATGCGACGGGCGAGCCGCAGCTCGGCCTTGAGTCCCTCCATCGCCTCGGTGTCGGACAGCTCCGGCCGCAGCGTCTTGAGCGCCACGACCTCGTTGAGCTGCCGGTCGCGCGCCTTGTAGACCACGCCCATCCCGCCCGAGCCGATCCAGGCCTGGATCACGAAGCGATCGCCGAGCACGGCGCCCGGCGGCAACACGCCGCGCTCGGGCGGCACGCGGGCGGCATCGGGGAGCGACCGCGAGAGCATCTGGAGATACGCCTCCATCTCCCGCTGCTCGCGCAGCTCGAGCAGCAGCCCGCGGAAGGCGCGCGTCAGGCGGCCGACCTCGTCCATGCCGCCGGCCGGGAGCGCCAGCTCGAATCGGCCACCGCGCGCCGCGTCGGCCGCGTCGGCGAGACGCTCGAGCGGGCGGGTGATGCGTCGGGACAGCCAGTAGGAGAGCGGGAAGGCCAGCAACAGCGAGATGGCGCCGACCAGGAGCAGCGCCTGCTCGATGCGACGGAACGGCGCCAGGGCCTGATCCACCGAGGCGAGGGTCACGGCGATGAGCGGCGCCTCGCCCGGCGGCATCCCCTCGGACGCGGTGAGCGGCGTGGCCTGCACGGCCCAGCGACGGTCGTCGAGGGTCAGGCGCAGCGGGGCTCCGGCCGGTCCCGCCAGCAGGCGCGGGAGATCCACCTGGCGCGCGAGCGCGGCGGAGAGATCGCCATCGCTCGCCAGCGTCGATGCGATGATCCTGGGCTCCGGCGTCATCGTCATGTACGCGACCTCGGCGCCGCTCTGCCTTCGCACGTCGAGGGCGAGGGCGTCGTCGATGGCAAGCCCGGTGACGAGGATCCCCTCGGCCAGCTCGCCCCCGCTCACCAGCGGGACGGCGACGGCAGTCCAGTGGCGCTCGCCATCGGACCACACGCCCGCGGCGTCCCCGCGCCGCATCGCCTCGCTCACCAGCGGGTGTCGCGAGAGGTCCTCTCCCTGACCGCCCGTGCGGTCGGTACGGGCGAGCGTGCGTCCGCGACGATCCAGGACCGCGGCGAGATCGCACTGGAGGTCGCGCTGCCGCTCGAGCAGGAGATCGTGGATCGAGGCCGCGTCGCCTTCGGCGACGTACGCCACGAAGTTCGGGTCGCCCGCCACCAGGCGGGACATGAGGCGGAGCCGCGCGTTGCGCTGGCCCTCGTATCGGAGCTGCGCGGCGCGCGAGGCGGCGAGGGTCTCCGCCACCCACTGGTCCGCCACCCGGCCCGCCCGGAAGGCGGTGAATCCGACCGCCGCCAGGATCGCGCCCAGGACGAGCGCGCCCGAGACGACGAACAGCCGCATCCCGAGCGAGCGGCCGAACAGGCTAGCGATAGCGCTCGTCATCGGCAGTCTCGCGATAGGGTTGCCCGTGCTTGTCGAGATGAGCCGGGACGACGGGAAGGGTCGCCTCGAGCGTCACCAGGACAGCCTCCGTGACCGGCAGGCGCAGCGCGCGACTCCACGCCTCGGCGCGCGGATGCCAGACATGAAGCGTGCCCGGCCCCTCGGGCAGGCCCGCGAGCGCGAATCGGCCCGCCGCGTCCGGCGTCGCGTGGAATGGCGTGTTCAGCACCAGTACGAACGCGGACATCGTGCGGTGGACATTGCAGAAGATGCGCGCCAGCCCCGGCCGGTCGAAACGCTGGGCGCGCCCGGGACCCTCGCCGTAGAGGCCGAGGTCGAAGCGGTTGCCGGGCGAGACCGAGAACACGTTGTGCCGGATGGGGTCGGCGTTCCCGAATCGCACCGTGCTCCCCACCGGCACGACGATGGCCCGCGGGCTGAATCGCCTGTCGCGCATGACGATCTCCGCGGCGATCGCTGCGGGCGACGGCGTCACGCCTGCCTCGGGCGTGAAGTAGACGATCGCTCCGGTCAGGTCGGCTGCCGGCTTGCCGCGCTCCGAGAGTACGAGGGTGCCGGAGAGGGCGGCGGCCGTCGCCTGGCCCGCGCCACAGGCGTTCGCGCACAGGCCCGCCGCCAGCGCCCAGCGGCGGAGCCGGCCGCGCGCCCGAAGACCAGATCGTAAACTCCGCCACGGCGCGATCATGGTGGCGCACGGTGCGGGAACCCTTAGGGGGGCGTCAACCCCTCGCCGGATCAGCTCACCCGGACCCCGGGCCCGCGCTTCCGACCATCCGCCCAGTTGACCTGCTCCTGAGTCCGGGCGGATAGTTGGCCCCCGACCACCGTCCGCGGCCTCTTCCGCCGACGGATACTCCGGGCCGACCGCACGCGCTTCGGTGCGGACTGTGGGGGGTGTCGTGGTCCTGCCCTGTCTCCGAGCGGGCACTTCCGTTCTCGCCTTCATCGTCGCAGGTGCTCTAACGGCCGGGGGATGCGTCCCCCAGAGCCGGACGTCCAGGGGCGCCTCGGCCGGTGCCTCACCCCCCGGCGTGGAGCCGGCCGGGGAGCCCGCCGCGGAACCGCTCTCGACCCTCGATTCGCTGAGCGACGGCGGGACGGCCGTCGCCGACACGTTCGAGACGGCGCTCGCGCCGTTGCGGGGCGTGGAGATCATCGCCCGGCTGGACGGCGAGGCGGTCGGGGTCTATGTCGAGGAGGGCAGGCGGGTGGCCAGCGGGGCGCGTCTCGCCCAGCTCGATGATCGCGAGCGCCGCGCGACGCTCGCGGTGCGCAGGGCCGAAGCCGATCGCGCCGAGTTCGCCTGGAAGCGCGCCCGACGACTCTACGACCAGAAGGTGATCGCCGAGGAGCAGTACGTCGCGGCGCGATCGGAATGGCAGATCGCCGGAGCGCAACGCGAGCGCGCGAGCATCGAATGGGAACGCTGCGTCGTGCGCACGCCGATCTCGGGCGTGATCGAGCTGCGGCGCGTCCAGCAAGGCCAGATGGTCAAGCAGGGCGACCTCCTGTTCCGCATCGGCGATCCCGACACGCTCAGGGCCGAGTTGCTCCTGCCGGAGTCCCGGCTCGGCACGGTGCGCGCCGGCCAGCGGGTGCGGATCATCCCGGCAGCAGGCAGCCCCGCGAGGCTGGCGGTCGTGACACGGGTCAACCCGCTGGTGGACCCGGCCAGCGGGACGTTCCGCGTGGTCATCGACATCGACAACCGCTCGGGCAAACTCCACGGAGGCGTGTCGGCGCGCGTCGTCTTCGAGCCGGACACGGCCAGCCCCAGGTAGGCATGCCCGCCCCGAGACACCCCCGGCTCCGCCCGGACCTGACCTGGCGCCGATTCGTCTCCGAAGGCACGGATTCCTACATCTTCAAGGACGAGATCTCGACAGCGTACGTCAAGCTGGACGAGATCAGCGGCACGCTCGCGCTGAAGCTCGACGGCAAGACCTCGCCGGAGGAGCTGCTGACCTGGGCGAGAGCGAACTGGCCGGGGCTCGATTTCGACGTCGACTACATCGCCGACGTGATCGCGGATCTCGAGAAGCACCGGTTCATCGAGGATCCGTTCCAGCGCAACGCCATGCTAAGCGCCCGGGCGCACGAGGAGCGGACCCAGATCAACGCCGCGACGTTCAAGAACATCTTCGCCATCCCGCTCGGGACGGTGAACCCCGACCGCTTTCTGACGCGCACCTACCGTTACGTGGCCTGGTTCTTCTCGCCGTTCTGCGTGTTCCTCGGCTTCGCCCTGTTCCTGCTCGCGCTCTATGTCGTGGTCGCCAACCGCGACCACGTCAGCGGACGGGCGATCTCGCTCTTCAACACCGGCCTCGACCCGCTCACCGTCTTCCTGATGTGGCTCACGATCCTCATCTCCACCATCATCCACGAGCTGGGGCACGGCTACGCGGTCGTGCACTTCGGCGGCAGGGTGGAGAAGATGGGGTTCATGGCGATGATCGTCATGCCGGCCATGTTCTGCGACACGAGCGACTCGCACCTGTTCCCGAACTGGAAGCACCGCGCCTACGTGTCGCTCGCGGGCACGTACACCGAGCTGTACGTCGCGGCGTTCGCGACGCTGGTCTGGTTCCTGACGCCCGCGGATCTGGTCGTGAACCAGCTCGCCTACAACCTGATGCTCTATTGCAGCGTGCGCGGCATGCTCTTCAACTACAACCCGCTCATCAAGCTCGACGGCTACTTCGTGCTGGCCGACACGCTGGACATGCCGAATCTCCAGGAGGACGCGTACGCGTACCTGGGGTACCTGTTCAAGCGCTACGTCATGCGGAAGCGTGACGAGCCGTGCCCGGTCGAGGGGCGGCGGCGCAAACGGGTGCTGGCGATCTTCGGCGTCGCCTCGCTGCTGTTCTCGATCTCGTTCACGCTGTTCGCGTTCACGTTCATCCGCGTCCTGCTGGTCCGGCACTTCGCGTTCATCGGGGCGCTCATCGCCGCCGCGTTCATCTGCTTCCTGCTCTGGGGACTGGGCGGCCAGCTGGTCCAGACGACGCGCGGCTGGGCCCTCAACCACCGGGGCCGCATCCGGCGCCACCAGCTTCCGATCCTCGCCGGCGTGGCGCTCCTGCTCGGGCTCCTGCTGCTGCTGCCCGTTCCCGGTCGCCGCGCGTTCCGGGTCGCGGTCGAGCCGGTGCGCGAGGCGGCGCTCGTGGCCCCCGAAGATCTGATGCTCAAGCAGGCGGAGTGGAGCGCGGGCCAGCCCGTCGCCGCCGGCCAGCTGCTCGCGGTGCTGGACTCCGATCTGGCCGCCGCGCAACGGGACGAGGCGTCGGCCGCCGCAGGGGCGTTACGTATCAGCGGCGCGGCCGCCCGGCACTCCGGGGCGGCGAATGAGGCGGTGATCGCCGAGGCCGGCGCGACGGCGGCGCGGGAGCGCTCGCTGCTGCTCGAGCGCCGGGTCCAGCGCGCCGAGCTGCGCGCGCCGTTCGCCGGCCGCATGCTGACCGCGGCCGCGCCTGGACGCGTGGGCGAGCTGTTCGAGGCCGGCGATACCCTGTGCGTCGTCGGTGACTTCTCCCAGGTGCGGGCCACCGCCCGGCTCTGGGAGTTCGACCTGGAGGACGTGCGCGTCGGGGCGACAACGCGCATCCGTCTGTTCTCGCGCCCCGGCGACGTCCTGGTCGGGCGCGTCAGTACCATCCAGCCGGCCGCCGAGCTGTATCGGGGCTTCCGCCTGTACCGGGTCCGGATCGCCCTGGAGGATCAGCCGGGGGACGCCCGTGCCGGATTCACCGGCAAGGCCTGGATCGCGACCCCCGCGCGGACACCCGCCGCCCACCTCTACCGCATCCTCACGCGCTTCGTGCGCCTCGATCTCTGGGTCTGAGCATGAGCCCGAACGAGCCTCCCGTGACCGAGTCCGCCCTCGAGCGGGAGCTGCGGCGCGACCTGAAGCTCGCCTACGAGCAGATGACGGCGATCACCAGCCGCCTCCTCCTTGCCAGCGAGACCGCCGAAGCCGCGCTCATGGGCGAGGATCGCATCAGCATCTGCGAGCGCTTCCTTCGCACGACCGCACGGGGCCTGGAAGTGCGGCGCGCCGCGATGTTCCTGGTGGACGGCGGCGAGTTCTCGGTGGGCGCGACCTTCGGCATCCCGGTGCAGGGAGACGAGCCGTTCGCAGGCAGCGACTCGGACTTCGACGCCTGCCAGACGGCCGTCGACACGCGCCGGATCCACGTGGTCGAGAATCACCTGGTCGCGGACGACGTGCGCGAGGCGATCGCCGCCGCGGCCGCGGATGCCGGGGAGCCCGAGCCCGACACCGAGCCTGACGGGGCCGAGACCGACGACGCCGATGACGCGGAGGACGACGAGGCGGATGGAGATGACGCGGACGACTCCCTGGCGTCGTTCGGTGTCTACATCCCGGTGGATCTCGAGGCCGAAGTCGTGGGGGTGATGGCCCTTGGCGAGAGGGCCGGCGGCGCGGTCTACCGGAACGAGGACCTGGTCTTCATCGTCTACCTCCTGCGGCAGTTCGCGCTCACCCTGCACCGCTGCACCCTGCTCGAGCGCGACCAGGAACGCCTTGAGGAGCTGGACGCCCTGCTCAAGGTGAGCCGCGAGATCACCTCGACCCTCGACCTGGACGCCGTGCTGCGTTCGGTGGTCAACACGGTGGGCGCCGTGGTGCGCAACGATCGCGCCGAGATCGCCCTGGCCCGCGGCCACAAGCTGGTGTTGCGCGCGGTCTCCGGCATGACGCGCCTCGATCCCGACCAGCTCGAGATCTTCAAGCTGGCGACCCCGCTCGAGTATCTGCGGGCGAACCCGCGCCGGCTTCACATCGGCGCCGGGGACCTCGGCGCCGAGCCGCAACCCGCCGGACACGATGTGTTCGAGGAGTACTTCTCCGCCCAGCAGATGCGAAGCTTCATGGCGCTGCCGCTCGAGGATGATCAGGGTCTGCTCGGATTCCTGTGTCTCGAGTCGCGGCTGGATACCTGGGACGTCGACCCGGCCGAGGGCGACACGCTGAGCATCCTCGCCGCCCAGACGACGGTGGCGATCCGCAACGCGACGCTCTATTCCGAGATCCCGCTGCGAGGGGTGTCGCTCCCGGTCTCGCGTATGCGCTCGTGGTTCGGCCGGCTCACGGCCCGGGGACGCATTGGAGCGGCGGTGGCGGGCGCGGCGGTCCTGCTCGGCCTGGCCCTGCCGATCACTCCCGAGCGGGCCGGTGGCGTCGCCGAGGTGCGGCCGCTGCGTTACCAGGGGGTGCGCGCGCTGACCGAGGGCGTGGTCAACAGCGTCTCCGTCTCCGGCGGTGACGACGTGCGACGTGGTCAGACCCTGGGGGTGATCGAGGATCTCGACCTGTCCAGCCGGCTTGCCGAGCTTAAGGCCCAGCTCGAAGGCGCCCGGCGCGACATGGCCGCCGCCCGCCTGGCAGGCGATGCCTCGACCTGGCGCACCAACGAGATCCGGATCGCCGGCCTCGAGGGCATGCTCGCGGTCGAGCAGCGCCGGGCGCGCGGCCGCGTGCTCGCCGCCCCATTCGCGGGTCAGATCCTCGAGTTGGACCTCGCGCAGCGGGTGGGCCAGCACCTGGAGGCCGGGGAGAGCTTCTGCACCGTCGCCGCACTCCACCGGATGGCGGTGGATTTCGAGGTCTCCGAGGACCGGATCGGCCGGGTGCAGGTCGGGCAGGACGTGGCGGTCAAGGCCATGAGCTATCCCACACGCACGTTCCGGGGCCGGGTGAGCGAGGTCGGCTGGCGCGGGCGGGCCGACCAGAGCGGCCGGACGTGGTTCACGGTGCGCGCCGAGGTAGACAACCTGGACCGGCGCCTGAGGCCCGGGATGACCGGGGTCGCCAAGGCGACGGTGGGACGCCGGCCCGCCGGAGAACTGCTTCTCGCCCCGCTCCTGCGCAACCTGAACATGCGGCTCTGGTAGCCCCGCCCGCCTGAGGACGCGGAACCACACCCGGGGTCCGCATCGGATGCGGAGGTCGGCATGCACCTCATCCCAGGGCGGTGTCTCGTGTGGTCCTTGGGGCGGCGCTAACCCGTTGTCACGG
This sequence comes from Candidatus Eiseniibacteriota bacterium, assembly GCA_046716125.1. Taxonomy (GTDB): domain Bacteria; phylum Eisenbacteria; class RBG-16-71-46; order RBG-16-71-46; family RBG-16-71-46; genus WS-11. Next base: position 6,153 of record JBKJXJ010000004.1, on the reverse strand, counting down.
CGTCAGGACCCGGCCAGGCTGCGGCCTCGGCACCGTCGGCACGCGGGGTGCGTGGGACTTCTCACAGCCGACGGACTGATCGGCCGGAACCAGACGCTCTACAGGAGGTGGGAGATGGCAGCCAAGAAGACGAGCCGCGCGAAGAGCCGCAAGACCGTGACGCGGGCCAAGGCGACCAGGAAGAGCACCGTTCGCAGCGGACGCAAGTCGCCGGGCGAATTCGCCAAGCGGTCGGGCCCGATTCTCATTGAGACGCTCTAGTCTTTCAGTTCAGGGCCGCACCAGGCGAAGCCCCGCGCGAACCGCGGGGCTTCGCTGTTTCCGGGCTCGAGGCCCCTGCGGCGGTGCGGCGGAGGGTGGAGTCGGCGCTCAGGGCCGGGTGACGGCGCGGTGGGCGGGGACCAGGATCTCCTCGTACCCCGCCGGCAGTTTGGCGAAGCTATGCTTGAGGTCGGCCTCGCCGCGCATCTGGCGCAGGATGTCACAGACCTTCTTGACGCGCGGGACGACGCTGGCCACCAGTTCTTCGTCCCCCGCCACCGCGCGCGCGGCTTCTTCGACATCCCCTTCCGCCTCCACCAGCGCGCGCAGGATCTCGCCGACGAGATAGTAGGTCAGTGCCGAACGCTCGGTGAGCGGCACGGCCTGGCCGGAACGCTTCCGGCGCTTGAGACGCCGCGCGGCCTCGATCAGGTTGAAGTGCGCGGCGCGCGCCTGGACCAGCACCCAGTCCCCGAGCCGGCCGCGTGTCGTGCGGGTCACTCCGCTCCACGGCGGGTCCTGTCCGCCATGCTGGCGCCGCCAGACGTCGTCGAGATCGTCCCGCGTGATGTGTCCGTCTTCGCGCGCCCGTACGCTGAGCGCGGCGCACAGGTTGGTCAGCTCGCGGATGTTGCCCGGCCAGGCGTGCTCCGACAGCGCGCTGACGACGTCGCCGTCGATCTCGCAGGTCTTGACCCCGAGCTCCTTGCACTGCCGCACCAGGATGTGGCGCATGAGCGGCACCAGATCGTCGATGCGCTCGCGCAGCGGCGGGATGCGGATCGAGAACACGCTCAAGCGGTAGTAGAGATCCTCGCGGAATCGCTTGGCGTTGACCTCGGCATGCAGGTCCCGGTTGGTCGCCGCCACCACGCGCACGTCGCCTTCGATCAGGTGTTCGTCGCCGACGCGGCGGAACCGGCCCTCCTGAAGCACGCGCAGCAGCCGCTTCTGCAGCGGCAGCGGCATCTCGCCGATCTCGTCGAGGAACAACGTGCCGCGCTGGGCGAGATCGAATGCGCCGCGCCGGTCGCGATGGGCGCCCGTAAACGCCCCGCGCACGTGGCCGAACAGTTCGCTCTCGATCAGGTCGCGCGGGATCGATCCGCAATCCACCACTTCGAACGGTCCCAGCGCGCGCTCGGAGAGTTCGTGGATCGCGTGCGCCGCCAGCTCCTTGCCGACGCCGGATTCGCCGGTGAGGAGGACCGGGAAGGGCGTCGGGGAAACCGCCACCAGCTCCTGGCAGGTCTCGAGCATCGCGGCGCTCTCTCCCACCATCGCGCGCAGGGGCGGATGGGCCTCCCGCAGCGCCTCATGGTCGCTCGCCGGTCCGCGCGGCGCGGCGCCGCGTTTTGGCGCGCCGTCGCCGGCGTGGATCCCGTCCGAGTTCGAAGGGTCGCGTGCCGGACGCGAGGCCAGCGACAGCGCGGCGAGGGCGGCCAGCGAATCGAGCAGGGCGAGATGCCCGTCATCGAGCTCGCTCGGCAGGAGCCGGGGCCCGAACACGAGCAGGCCCAGCAAGCCGTGCGCATCCGAGACCGCCGCGACCACCGCGGCGTCGAACTCGTCGGTCAGCCGGTCGCGAAGCTCCCCGAGCCCACGCGCGGCGGCGGCCGCGCCGACGACGAATGCGCCTTCACGGAGCAACCATTCACGCGCCTGCGCGGAGATCGGCAGTTGCTCCCCCCGCGCGGCCTCATCGAGGCCGGCGAAGTGGAGGAGGCGGTAGCGCCCGCGTTCGTCGGCGACGAACATCGCGCCGGAGCGCGAGCCGAGGACGCCCATCCCGGAGTGGACGATCCGCGAGGCGACCTGGGCATGATCGCGGGCGCCCAGCAGCTTGCGCGCCGCCTCGTAGAGACTGGAGAGCTCGGCGAGTCGGCGTTGCGGATCCTCCCGGAGCTCGGTCTTCTCCGGGGTTTCGGAACGGGCACTCATGCGGCGGCCTCCTCAAGCATGCGGCATCGCCTTAGCCACGGCGGTGCCGCATCACAAGACGGTAACAGAGGGCGATGGGGCACGGGGAGTCGAATCGAGCCTTATGGGGGGCTGAATGAGGCCCCGCCCCCGGGGTCTACCTGGGTTGGGCTCCGATCGCCCCGGCGATCTTCGGGAGGCTTTCGTCGTAGCGGTACTGGACGCTCATGTGGCCGTCGTCGAATTCGTGGCGTTCGTGGGGGATCTTGAGGGTGTCGAGGCGGGCGGCGAACAGGCGCATGCCGAGGTGCAGATTCCACTCGTCGCGTATGCCGCAGTCGAGGTAGACGAGCGCCATGGAGCGCAGCGCGTCGGCGTGGCGGTCGAGCATGTGGATCGGGTCCAGCTCCAGCCAGCGGTCCCAGACGTCCTGGCGGAAGGCGCCGGTGACCAGATCGCAGGGCAGGTCGATCCCGAACGGGACGGCGGCCGGGTTCGGGGAGTAGGACGCGGCCATGCCGAGGATGTTGAGTGCGACCATGTCCTCGTGCTTCTTCTGACGCGCGGCCTCGAAGCCCTCGAACCACTTCCGCAGGCCGCCCGCGTTCTGGATCCGCGAGCAGAACTTGGGGATGTCACCGCGGTAGCAGTACTCGAAGTACATGTCGCCGCTGTGGCAGGCGAGCGCCCCGAACACCTCCGCGTGACGCATCCCCTGCACCATGGCCCCGTAGCCCCCGGAGGACTTGCCCAGGATCGCGCGATGTTCGCGTGCGGCAAGCGTCCGGAAGCGTCGGTCGATCTGCGGGACCAGCTCGGCAACCAGGTGGGTCTCGTAGCGGCCGGTGGCGCTCGAGTCGAGGTACTGTGATCCCCCGTAGCGCGTGGCGCAGTCGGGCATTACGAGGATCAGTTCGCCGCATCCGGCCGCGACCAGCGCGTCCATCCGGACATCGAGCGGCGGATTCCAGAGGTTGTCGTTGAGCAGCATCCGACCGCGACCGGTGAATCCGGTCAGCACGTAGGCGGTCGGGAAGCGCCGGTCCGGCTGTTCGTCGTACGATGGCGGCAGGTAGATCGGCACCGTGCGCACGTGCGGATCCCCGGCCGCGTTCCCCTTCAGCACCTCGCTCTCGATGCGCAACAGCTCGACGCGGCCCGCTTCCATCGAACCTCCCATTCCGATCCGGTCAGAACTCCGCCACCGCCGCGCCGGCGCCCGAGCGCAGGTCCAATGTGCGCCGCGCCCGCGCCAGTGTCGAATCGCGCGCCCACCCGGGGTCGATGAGAGCCAGCTCATCGAATGCCGCGCGCGCGGCGTCATCGAGTCTCACCTCGACCAGGCCGCGCGCCAGATGGCGGCGCGCGCGCAGATCGCGCGGGTCGAGGAAGGCCGCCACCTTGAGCTCGAGCAGCCCGTACTTGAGCTGGCGGCGCTCGAGCAGCTCGCCGAGGGCGCCATGGGCCTCCGGCCGGCCGATGCCGGCGCGGATCGCCTCGAACAGCTTGCGGCGCGCGCGAAGCGTGTCCCGGCCCTGGAACGCGTCGCGCGCGGCCGTCAGGCTCGCGAGGTAGGCGGCGGGGTCGTCGCGCGCACCGAACGCCTGCCACGCCGCTTCGGCTTCCGGCCGCCGCCCGCGCCACAGCTCGGCCCAGCCGAGCCAGTAGAGGTGATCCGGACGTCCTTCTCCCGCCGCAAGGCCGCGCTCAAACGCGTGGGCGGCGCCCGCGGGCCGTCCGAACAGCAGGAGATCCGAGCCGATCTGGAACCACGGTTCGCGAGCGCCCTCGTACAACGGCGCGAATCCGATGCCGTCCCACATGAGAAATCGGCACGGCCGGCCGGCGGCGGTGGATTCCGAGAACTGCGAGTAGAAGTAACCGGCCAGCGAGGTGTCGCGGTAGAGTGTCCGGATCAGCGCTCCGCTCCCCATCTGGAAACCGGCCCACGAGGGCAGCGTCGCGAAGAAGAATCGGGTCCCCGGCGCCGGCGCCGGCTCGTACTCGCGCAGCCCGCGCTGGAGCGTCCCGCTCAACTCCGCGCCCCGCTGGAAGTAGAAGGCGGTGAGGTGGGACGTCCAGCCCCACGGTCGGTCGGCGACCGCGAACGAGGTCGTGGCGGTGCTTCCGGCATGCCACCACAGCAGCACCGTCGTGAGACCCACCCAGCCCCAGCGATCGAGACGCCGGCAGGCGAGGCCCACGAGGAGCGCGCCGGCGACCGCGGCCAGCGAGTAGTAGTAGGCACTCCAGGCCTGGACGACCGGCCCGATCGGCAGCGAGAAAGCGAGCCCCCAGCTCGCGGCGAACGCGAGGACGGAGCGATCCGCCGGCGTACGGGCCGGGACGCCCGTGTCGCCCGCGGCCACGCCTCCGTGGGCCGGAAGCCACCACGCGAGGGCGCCGAGCGCGACCAGTGGCACGAGCGCCGGTGGATGCCCGAGGAGTCCGCGCAGGATCCCCGCCGGATGCTCGAGGCCGAGCAGGCTCTGGATCGCGTGGGCCAGTGCCGCGAGGAAATGCCCCGGCGTGAAGTGAAGGTCCGCGGCGGATATCGGATGACGCGCGCGTTGCACCAGCACCGCGCCGAGCCAGACGACCGTGATCAGCGCGAACGGGACCATCCGTCTCGCCAGGGCGAGGGGTGAGGGGCGGACGCGCGTCCCGCTCGCATCCGGGATCCCGCACCACCAGCCCCACGCGGCCAGCGCGATCGGGAGCGCGAAGGCCACCTCCTTGCTCGCCAGCGCGGCGAGCATCGCGACGCAGGCCCAGCCGTCGCGGCCCCGGCGGAAGCAGGCGAGCGCCGCGAGCGCGAACAGCAGGGCGAGCAGATCCTGGCTGCACGAGATCCAGATGAGGTTGACGCGCTGGAGCGGGAGCGTGGCGAAGTAGAGTGCTCCGGCCATCACCCCGTTGACGGGCAGGAGGCCGCGCAGCAGGTCCACGAGCAGCATCAGCGCGCCCGCGAAGAGAAGTGCGTTCACGACGTGGAACACCCACGGCGCGCCATCGGCGATCGGCGTGAGCGCGGCGAAGTAGAGCTGACGGGACAGGGGGCGGAAGTAGTTGCCGAGCGCGCCGACCCCGGTGAGCGATTCCGTCAGTGGTCGGGAGCGGGCCTCCTCCAGGAACAGGAAGTCGTCGTTGAGGAATCCGGTCTGGAGCGCGTCGGCGTAGAGCACCCCCAGCCCGGCCAGCCCGAGCACCAGGGCGGCCCACCAGGGGACACGACGGGGAAGGGTCACGGCGGCGCAATCTAACAGCCGGTCACCGTCTGGGGCCATCGGGGCCGGGGATCGGTGAAGGCCGGGCCCGACACGCCAAGTCGTGCTGGGACAATGACCAAGCGCCCCGTGTGGTCGCGAAAGCCACTAATGGCCGCCGGGTGGTTCGCCGATACCCTCTGGGACGCGCCCCGGGAGGGGGCGCCCTCGATCGCCAGGGAGAGCCGCTGATGTCCTCGGACACCCCGGAGCTGGACCGCCTCAACCGACGCGCCTGGTCGCTGTGGATCTTCGCGTTCACCGTCATCCTCGCCCTGACCGCGGCGATCCCGACGCTCTACATGCCGATGGTGCAGCTGCTCGGCGCCGACGCCGAGGGGAACGCCTGGATCCAGAACGGCTACACCGTCGGCGTGGGCCTCGCCGGGCTCGTGCTCATCTTCTGCCTGGTCACGATCCTCAAGCAGCGCGAGCTGATGCGGACGCGCGAGGCGCTGGTCGCCGACGAACGCGACCTCCAGGACGCGCGGACCCGGCTGTCGGAGATCTCGGCGCTGTTCCAGCTCTCGACCACGCTCAACCTCCAGCTCCAGCTGAGCGCGATCCTCGAGATCATCGTGCGCCGTGTGCTCGCCACGCTCCGGGCGCAGCAGTCGTCCATCATGATCTACAACCCGGAGACCGGGCTGCTCGAGACCCGCGCCAGCTACGGCCTCGAGTCCGAGTTCGCGCGCCATGCCAAGAC
>JBKJXJ010000003.1:0-10198 GCA_046716125.1 Candidatus Eiseniibacteriota bacterium | reverse complement strand
TAGTGCAGGTGGTGAAACATCTGCATGACTCCCGAGAGCGCGAAGTACAGCGCACGCAGCCCGAGGATCGCGAACACGTTCGAGCTGTACACGATGAACGGGTCGCGCGTGATCGCGAGGATCGCCGGGATCGAGTCCACCGCGAAGATTACGTCGGTGGTCTCGACCACGAGCAGCACCACGAACAGCGGCGTCGCTGCGAGCTTTCCCGCCTGCCGCACGAAGAACTTGCCCCCGTGGTACTCCGTCGTCACCGGCATCATTCTGCGGAAGAGGCGCACCAGCGGGTTCTTCTCGGGCTCGATCTTCTTCTCCTTCTCCTGCCACAGCTTGACGCCCGATACGATGAGGACCGCGCCGAACACGTAGATCAGCCAGTGAAAGCGCTCAAGTAGCTCGATGCCGGCGATGATGAAGAAGAAGCGGAACACGAGGGCGCCGAGGATGCCCCAGAACAGCACCCCGTGTTGGTTCTTCGCGGGCACCGCGAAGTACGAGAACACCAGTAGGAACACGAACAAATTGTCCACGCTGAGCGATTTCTCGACCAGGTAGCCGGTCAGGAACTCGAGCCCCGCCTGCTGGCCGCGTACGAACCACAGGCCCGCGTTGAACACGAGAGCGAGCGCGATCCAGAACACGCTCCATCCCGCGGCCTCCTTGAACTTCACTTCGTGCGGTTTCTTGTGAAACACCGCGAGATCCACCACAAGCATCCCGACGATGAAAGCGGTGAATCCGATCCACAGCCACAGCTCCTGCGTCATGAGATCTCCATTTGGACAGTGCGCCACAAGAACTGGGGAGCAGCCCCAGCGAACCGACTGTTTCGGCGGCCACCAAGTCTGAGATCAGTCGCGGCCTCTACGCAGTCAATGCGGTCGGTGGGCCTATCTCGATTGCTCTGGCGTGAGGTAGCGAAGTAGGCAGCCGACACCGCCGAGTGCCATGAGCAGGTCCGCGTGCTGGACGATCTCCACTTCCGCGCCTGTCCGCTCAGCATGCTTCACGATCGCCTCTTTCACATTCACGGGACGGAGATCCTTGGAGCCGCACCTGAGGCATGTGCTGGGCCGGTCCGTGGCGGAGACGATCCCGCCGCATGACTTGCACACGAAGCCGCGCGGAGGCTGGTAGGTGTTCGCCATAACCAGGACGTCCACCTGGTTGCGCTCGAGCGCCTCGAGGGTCGAGGCCGTCCCGGCCACGGCGAGCCCGCCACGCCGCAAGTGACTGACGAGCTGCGTCATCGCACTCAAGGACTCCTGCTGCTCCCGCTCGACGAAGCTCGACAGGGTCGCTCCGACGACATCGACAGTCCGGGCGCTCGATGACGCTGGCACGATGTCGATGAGTTTTCCCGCGAGGTGCTTGGGCAGGTTGCCGCGCACGCGTGCGGTCATCTCAGGGCTTCCGGCCAGAATGAGATGGGTGTGGCCGCCGGCCGACATCAGCCTGTCCAGGATGGCGACCTTCTCCCTGAGGAAGCGCTCGCCGCGGTCGCGGCGGTGGGCCTGGTAGTGCTCGCGGGTCCATTCGCGGCCGACGCGCTCGCGAAGCTCGGGCCGCTCGGTCCACAGCTCCCGGGTGATGGCGCCGAGGTTGACCTCCAGAATCCGCACGCTCTCCGCGGTCGAAATCATCACGATGTATCGGTGGTAGGTGTCTTTGAGCTCAACCAGTTGATAGATATTCGGCGTCGAGTCGATGGAGAGCCGATCGACCACCGGCACCTGAAACTGGAGGCCCAGAAAGAAGGGATTCGCCCCGGCGCGAGAATAGACAGCTACTCCCTGGGTCGTCGGAGCGAGTTCTCGTACGAGGAACGTCGTGATGCGGTCGAGGGCCTTCTCAAAGGGCTCGCGTTCTTCCTGGCGCAGGGTCCTTCGGAGCGTCCACGCACCGTGATCCAGAATCGGCCCGTGGCCCTTCTCCGTGAGGTCCCGGTTCACATAGCAGCTCAGCACCGGCGCCTCGGTCTCCTCGAGTGTGATGAGGGTGCGAATGTGCTCCTGGAGCTCACTTAGCTCAATGGCGGGGGCCGTCGTGCCGCTCGCCCGCGTGGAAGGGTACGTATGCATGATTTGTCCTCTCTGCGGCCGCAGTGTGGCCGTACCTGTTTGTGTAGTCCTCGCGATGAGCACCTATCGCGGTCCGTGCCTCGGCGACATCGCGGAAACAGCGCCGGGCTTCTCGCGAAGCCCGGCGCCTTGCGATGGCCCGCCGCAGAGCGGACCCCGGGGTTAGGCCGGAGAGCCGGCCGGGTGGATCGACATCGCACCCTCAAGGTTGCTCTCGACCACGTTCCAGTCGAGATTCTTGAGGACGGCGTCGATGTACAGCGTGCGATCCCGGTTGAAGTCGGCCCCGATGGTTCGCTCCGAGACCTCGATCACCAGGATCGGCTGCCAGTTCCAGATTGCGAGGTCCACCGGCGTGTCGCCGAGCACGTTGAGCAAGCGCTTCTGGTTCAGGTCGAGAACCAGCGCGACCCAACCGCGCGAAGCGATCGCCGTGGCCTTGAGATCCGCGACGAACTGTTCGTAGGAACCGAAATCCCTACGCAGCGCTTCCTCCACCGTGCTCGTCGGTCGGCCGCCCTTGCCGCCAAGCAGCCCGAAGAAGATCTCGTAGCTCTTCACGGCGCCGAGTGCGACCGGCAGGCCCAGCTTGAGCGACCGCAGCTCGCTGTAGATGGAATCCGCGAGCCCGTGGTCGGTACGAGCGAGCTTGTCGAAGATCTCGGTCGCCTTGTGGACGTTGTGCTTGTATGACTCGTTCAGCGTCTCCATCGTGCGGGCCGGGATGCCGTTCAGCTCGCGGAGGGACGAGAACTTCCTCATTTCCAAACGGATCTGTTGCATGATCGTCTCCTTGTCCGAGCGGGCGCATGTGCGCCGCTCGCCATTCGGTTGTGCCTCCCCAAATGAGGAGGCCGTGAACACAGAGGAACGGTCAGGCCGCGGCAGGCAGGCGGCCTGAAAACATTAGGAGGTGGGAGGAGCGCGGACTCCGACGCCACCCGGAGCGTCCGGGAGGGACGGTGTGTCCGGGGAGTCGAGTGCGATCCCGGTAGGGAGGGGCGGGACCCGCGGAACGGTCGGCCCGAGGAAGGCAGCAGCCGTCTTGTCCACAGAATGCTGGTGCCGAGTCGCTCTGACGTAAGTTCGGCTTGTCCGCAGAGCAGCGTCGGCTTTCGCATCACCGGTCGTGAGGGCGTTTGGCGTCGAAGTGTAGTCCGGCGCCGATGCAGCCAAGGCGCTGGCATCGTCCTGCCGCGCCGCCCGGCCTTCGGTGCCGACGACGAAGACCGAAGCGAGCAGGGCGAGGGCGGCGAACAGGACTCGCGGCGATCCCCGGCGACGATCGGCCTCGATGCGGTGAACCACGGTACCCTCCTCATTGGCTGACGAGCCGGCTGGCTCATCGGCGCGACGTTCATTGCCCGCGACACGATGGAGAATCGGCCATTGTTGGCACCCTAGACAATTAGGAAGTTTGGACGTTACACCTCGGCTATACCGAGGTACACTCCAGGCCATGGAATGGCTCAACTACCATCATTTCCTCTACTTCTGGATGGTCGCCAGAGAGGGCAGCATCGCGCGAGCGGCGAAGGAGCTCCGGCTCGCGGAGCCGACCATCAGCGGCCAGATCCGGCGGTTGGAGGAGGTGCTGGGCGAGAAGCTTTTCCGACGCGAGGGCCGACGCTTGGTGCTCACCGAGGTGGGGCGCGTCGCCTTTCGCTACGCCGACGAGATCTTCACGCTTGGGCGCGAGTTCCTCGAGACCGTCAGAGGACACGGAACGGGACGCCCGCTCCGCCTCGTTATCGGAGTTACGGACGCGCTGCCAAAAGCGATCGTCCATCGGCTCCTTGAGCCAGCGCTGCGCCTGGGGGAACCCGTGTGTCTCATCTGCCGCGAGGACCGGTCCCTGGAGGGGTTCCTCGCGGAGTTGGCGGTACACGGCCTCGATCTCGTGCTCGCCGACGCCCCGGCCGGACCGGAGCTGCCAGTCCGGCTATTCAGCCACCTCCTCGGCGAGTGCGGCACCAGTTTCTTCGCGAGCGGGCGTGCGGCGGCGGGCCTCCGCAAGAAGTTTCCTGGCTCGTTGGATGGAGCGCCGTTTTTGCTTCCGGGCCGCAATGCAGCGCTGCGCCGCACCCTGGAGGGCTGGTTCGAGACGCAGAAACTGCGGCCGCGGATCGTCGGTGAGATCGACGACAGCGCCCTCGTCAAGGTGTTCGGAGAGGTGGGTCTCGGGGTGTTCGCCGGTCCTTCCGCCATCGAGGCGGAAGTGCTCAAGCGTTACCGGCTGCGCGTTATCGGGCGGGTGAGCACCCTCCGCCAGCGATTCTATGCCATCTCCGCAGAGCGGCGCTTGAGTCACCCGGCCGTCGTAGCGATCGCCGACGCGGCCCGCAAGGTCATCTTCCGCCGTAAGTGAGTGCGTGCGGGTTTCGAGGAACCCTCCTCGACTGTCAAAAAGGCCGCCTTGCTTCCAAAGGGGGCCGCGCAGAGTCGGTCGAGCGGGAGCGGACCAGACGTTTCGAAGATGTCCCACTTCTGGTGAAGGAAGGATTTGAAGTTCTTCTTGTTCTCCGCGAGCCAGTGAATGACTCGGGGGACTGCCGGCGCAATCAGGTCCGTCGGAGGAGAACCCAGAGCGGTCGCTTCTGAAACCGGAGCGGAGGCCTTGAGCTCGAGGCCACGAAGGATAGACGTGACCGCTGCGAGGACCCTGTCCTGGACTTCGTTTTGGACCCTCCCACTCTCCAGGGCCGATTTCACTTCCTCCACCAGGCGTTCGCGGCTCATCGCTACGTCAGTGGGCCGGAGCTGCATTAGGATGTAGTGTTTTCGTCATTGTAGTCAGCATGGCCGTAAAGCCTCGCGCCGTGGCGGCTGACAAGCCACAAGAACGCAGCCAGGACGAGCATCGGAAGGAGCACGAGGAACCAGATCAACGGCAGCCGCTCGCCCGGGGAAAGTGAACTGGCGAAGGCAGTGACCAGTGACGCGAACCCATAAACCAGGACAATGAATAGCGCGATGATCCCGAGTGGGTACTTGGTCAAGCCCTTGGCCGCGTCGCCGAAGGCATTCAAGTCCTGGGGCGTCGTGCTTCCTCCGGTGGACCCCAACAACCGCGGTCACACTGCACGCCCCTGACGGGCTCCCTCAACTATCCACGGGGCGCGACGGACAAGGCAGCATCGCGTGTGGCGTGGCAGATGTGGCCTCCCGGCCGGGCGGTCCTCAGAACCCCCAGCTCATCCCGAACCGCGCGCCCACTCCATCCACGCTGACGGTCTCGCGGATATCCTGGCCGAGGGTCGGGTCGTACAGGTCGCGATTGAGGTCGGCCTGGTTCATGAAGATCTCACCCACGAGCCGCGACCGGCCCGAGAGCGGCATCGCCGCACCGGCCCAGAGCTGCCATCCGAACCCGTCGTAGGTGCCGTCGAACTGCTGGCCGGTGGCGAAGTCCTCCGCTTTCAGGAACAGCACCTGCCAGCTCGCCGCAGCGCCCACGTAGGGGACGAACGTCAGGTGTGACGGCCCCGACAGCTGGATGTAGGCGAGGGCCGGGAACAGGTTCGACGAGAAACTGGAGACCTCCCGCCGCACGATGATGGTCTCGCCGCCGGGACCGATCGTCTCCTGCAGCAGTTCGGTCGCGCGGCCCGACTTGTTGCGCCAGTCGAGGCCCAGTCCGACCTGGAACATGTCGTCGATCTGCTGGCCGCCACGGAAGCCGGCGAGGAAGCCGGCGTCGGAGGGACCGTCGGGATCGAGGAAGCCGGCGTGCAGCTGGCTCACGCCGCGCGCGCGCCAGCGGCCATGCCCGCGCGAGCCTTCACGCCGTGGACGATAGCGCGATGCCTCGTAGCGCGTGCGGGTGACGTAGGAACTCTTGTACCGCACCGGCTCGTCCGCGTCGGATACACCGATCTCCCGCTCGTCGGGAGGGGCGACGGCGAATCCGGAGGCGATCGCCGCGGCCTCGGTCGCGGTCGGATCGAACGCCACGCCCGGCCGCAAGAGATCGGAGAGCGGTACGGCGAAGCTCGGGGATGCCTGTCCGTCGCTCCCGGTCGTCGCGGACGCAGGAGGACTGAACATCGGTACCAGCAGCGCCGCGAGCGCGGCGCCAGTCAGACGGCGCAACATGGGGTGCCTCCTTCGACCATTCCGCCGGTGGCCCGTTCCGCCGGACGCCCTTCGGTCCCGGGGGTTCCAGGACCGGTCTTTCCGATGGCTCTGCACGCCCCGTGCCGGACGCATTCTTGCCTGAGATTCGGCTCTGAAGCCCCTGAACAGCGTCGTTGCCGCCGACGATGTCGCGCGGATGCGGCAAGGGTGTGGCGGTGTGTTGCGGGGCCGCCGCACCGATGCTAGCGTCCCGCGCCCCGGGAACCTCATGCCCTCGAACGCCGCCCTGTCCGCCTCCGCCCTCATCCTCGCGCTCGTCACGCTGCCGTCCTCTCCATCGGCCGCCGAACCCTCCCCGGGTCCGACCCTGGCCGTCGAAGACACCATGCACACCGAGGTGCCCGAGGTCCTGGTCCGGGCGCCGCGCGTGTCGCTGGACGAGATCCTCGACCGGGTCGCGCGTGGCGAAGCCCGCCGCGACTCGCTGCTCCGCGATGTCGCGTTCACCGCGACGTTCCGCGTGGTGCGCAACCCCGACAGCGAAAAGCCGCAGCTGGTTGCCGAGCGGGTCAGCCGCGTCTATCGGAAGAAACCCGACAAGGTGCGCTCGGTGAATCTCCGTACCTGGGAACTCAAGCCGTCCAAGCGTGGCAATGCCGACATCTCCTTCTCTTCCAGCACCGAGGAGGAGATCGTCAACTTCGCATTCCGCCCGGAGGCGCGCAAGGATTTCCGCTACCGCATCGTCGGCCGCGACCTGCTCGGGGACCACCTCATCTATCGCATCGCGTTCGAGCCTCGCTCGCTGCTGGGCGCCACCGACCCCGGCGGGCTGGTATGGGTGGACACGCGGGACTTCGTCATCGTCCGCCAGGAGCTGGACTTCTCGCGCTCCCCGGCGCCGCTCATCCTCAAGGGCATCGATCGCGCCGTGATCGAACGGCAGGAGGTGGAGGGACACTGGGTGCTGCGGCGGGTGCTCATGCGGGCGCACTTCACCCTGCCGGTGCCGAGGTTCGGGCGCGCCTTCGACATCGCGGTCCAGTTCGACGACTACGCGATCAACCGGGGCATCGCCGACACGCTGTTCGCGAAGGGAGCGCGGCGATGACGTGCGCGGTCCGTTTCGCACTCGTGCTCATCGCCTCGATCTTCGCGCTCGGGTCGCGCCAGTCGCGCGCCGCTGAGCCCGCCCCCTCCGACTCGTCCCTCCATCGGTTCCTCGACACGATGGCCGACTCCACCGACCGGTACTTCGGACTCATCGCCGCCCCGCTCGATACCGCCGGGCTCGACAGCGCGCTCGCCGCCGGACTCGATCGGCCCTGGTTCGGACCGCGGAGACCCTCGCGTCTCGCGCTCCGACCGCTCTACGCGTTCAATCGGGTGGACGGCACGCTGTGGGGCGGATCGGTCGGCCTGCGCAGTCCGCGCGCGGGCTGGCGGGTCGGTGCGGATCTCGGCTACGCCGCGGGCTCGGACGTCTGGCTCGGCGGTGGCGATCTGACATTGTCCACCCGGCGACGCGAGACGACATGGGCGCTGCGCCTCGCCGGCGGCCGGCGCACGGAGTCCATGAACCGCGACGTCGGCGAGCGGCGGCTCTCGAGCGTTCGGGCGTTGCTCTCGGGGAGCGACCGGCAGAACTACCTGCGTCGGGACGGATTCACCATCGCGATCGGCGGCAACGGGCTCGGCTGGCGCGCGGGGCTGGAGTATCGGGACCGGCTCGAGTCACCGCTGGTCGTGACGACGCGCTGGAACCTGGCGCGCCGCCCGCTCGAGAACGGCGACAACCTTCGCGCCGCGTTCGGCCGGGCGCGCGAGGTGGCATTCGCCGGGTCGCTCCGCATCCCCGGATCGCCGTTCCACGCCCAGGTCGCCCACCTGTTCTCGAACGGTTCGCTCGGCAGCGATTTCGACTACCGGCGCACCCGCGTGGCGCTGGGCGGCGAGATCGTCGCCGGCGGCCACGTCTCGTTCGTGCCCCAACTCGCGTACGGACGACTCGCGGGAGACCTCCTGCCACAGGCGGCGTTCTACCTCGGCGGCTCGCGTTCGCTGCGGAGCCTGCGCAGCGATTCGCTCGGAGGCTCCGGGATGGCGATCGCCCGTCTCGACGTCATCGGCGTGGACGACCTGCTGGCGCTGGTCCATATCCCGCATCCGGCGATGTTCCCCATCCAGGGCGGCGTGTTCGCGGCGACCGGGACGGTCTGGGGCGCCGATCCCTTCGGCGGCCCCGGCACGCCGAACGGCGCGTGGCCGGAGCGCAAGGCGTGGGTCAGCGAGGCGGGCGTGTCGCTCCTCTACCGGCCGGGCATGCCGGACGAGGACGCCTACCTGCGCGTCAACCTGGCGTGGCCGATCGGGCCGCACGGAGGCGAGAGACGATGGAGCGTCTCCTACTCGCGGGCGCTGGATCTGTTGAGGCCGTTCTAGGCCATTCTGGGCGAGCAGGCCCAACGCGGTGGTCCAGCCACCCTCTCGGGTACGCCTCGCCCTGCGCCTCGGCCGGGCCCGAAGCGTTCGGTACCGGCGGACCTGCGCCCTGGCCGCCGTGGCCAACGTCCTTGCGCCCAAGCATCTGAGCGCATCGGGCGCCGCGGCGTCGGATGGCTTTGACCGCGGTGCCCGGTTCACGCGCTCCGCTGGCCTTCCATTTGCGTCTCCGCTCATTCGGATGCGGCGGGCTGGACCCCCTGCCCAGCCCGCTCAGCTCCGGAGATCGATTGTTCGCACGGACACACCGCATCGCCATCGCCGCTCATCCCGCCCTCCCCCTTCTTGTCGGGGCGGTGATGACGGCGATTGTGTTTCCTTCTTTCGCGTCGGGACCACGTCCCGCGAAAGCGCGGTCGGTGGAGATCATCGCCTCCCTGGGCGATCACCTGCTGACGGCCCTGAACGACACGACCGGAACTCAGGTCCTGCGCTACGCCTATTCGACGAACGGCGGTCACACGTTCACCGACGGCGGCGCCCCGCCGACGCCGGCGGGATGGACGTCGTGGAGCGATCCGGTCATCGCCGTCAACGAGAAGACCGGAACCTTCTATCTGTGCGGCCTCGTGGAACGGACCGCGCGCGACCACGGCATCGCCGTCGTGTCGGCGACGTTCTCGGGGACCACGTTCAACTGGGGCACCCCGGTGCTCGTGCGCTCGTCCAGGATCGGTAGCGCGGCGCTCGAGCGGCCCTGGCTGGTCGCCGACTCCACATCCGGAAACCTCTACCTGACGTGCACAACCTTCGGCGGCCGCAGGAGCAACCGCATCGAATTCCAGCGATCCACCGACGGCGGCGCGACGTGGACACGAGCGATCCGGATCTCCGGCGCCGCCGACAACGGCCGCGTGCGGGGGTCGAGGCTCGCGGTCGGCCCGGCGGGCGAGGCGTACGCCGCCTGGACGGTGTTCGGCAGCGGACCCGAGGACCGCATCCGGCTGCGCAAGTCACTCGATCGGGGGGTGAGCTGGGCGGCGGAGGTCACGCCAGCCTCGTACTGCGCCACCTTCGGCACCGGCGCGCCGGGATCCGATCGCGACGGCGGGATGGACTTCCCCGCGATCGCGGTGGACCGGACGACCGGAACCGACCGCGGGCGTGTCCACCTGGCGTGGACCGGGACGATCGACCGGCACGACGACACCCTCGACACTCTCGGGACGGTCGAGCGGCGCCGCGACTTGTGGGACGTGTTCGCCTCGCATTCCGACGACGGCACATCGTGGTCCGCGCCGGCCATGGTCAACGACGCCCCGGCCCGGCTCGGCGAGTCACCGCCCGAGATCTGGATGGCCGCCGACGGTATGCCCTACGTGACGTGGTTCGACGGGCGCGACGACGGCGATGGCGGCGCCTCCCATCGGTCGCTCACCCGCTCGAGCGATGGCGGCGCCCACTGGGCGACGAGCCGGCGCATCCCGGACGCGCGGAAGGACTGGACCCGCTTCGGCCCGCGGTTCGATCTCACGGCCTGCCAGGGCGACATCGCCGCGGATCCCGGCAGCTCGTTGAGTCCCAGCTGGACGGTCCGC
>JBKJXJ010000002.1:0-6364 GCA_046716125.1 Candidatus Eiseniibacteriota bacterium | reverse complement strand
CGCGGTCCCACCCGAATCCGAGTTCGTCCTGCTCACCGCCGAGTCGGTCCGGATCCCCACGGGCGTCGTCGCCGATGGACCCGAGGCGCTCGTCGAGGCTCTGGGCGAGGCCGAGCCCAGCGTCTGGTTCTACCACTTCGTGGAAGAGTCCTGGTACGCGCCCGGCCCGCCGGCGATCGCGCGCTGGGCCCGCGAGCACGGCGATGCGACACTCGCCAAGGTGCTGGAAGAGGAGGCGCGCGCCGGACGTGGCCTCGCGGAAATGCGGCGGCGGGTGCTCAAGCGCTGGCGGCAGGGCCGGCTCCGCGCGCGGCTGGCCGCGGCGACCCGGGCCAGCGAGGGCGAGCGCCGTGACGCCGCGCACGAGGCGGTCGTGGGTCTGGTGCGCCGGATCACGCGCCCGGACGAGAGCGGGGTGCGGGAGTGATCGCGACGCGGAGGATGCCATGACGCTGGTCGCCGTGCGTGACGACGGACCCGCCCTGCTCGACGGCTACCGCGCGGCGGTGGGCGAAGGGCCGCTGCGCACGCTCGCCGCGCTGGCGCGGCGGCTGCGCGGCCACCGCGTGGTGATGGTCAACTCCACTGCCACCGGCGGCGGGGTGGCCGAGATCCTCCACCGGCTCGTGCGCCTCATGAACGAGCTGGGGGTCGAGACGACGTGGGAGGTCATGCCCGGTGACGCGCGCTTCTACGGCATCACCAAGACCATCCACAACACGCTGCACGGCTGGCCCGGCGCGCTGAGCGCCGACGACCACGAATACTTCCACGAGGTGAACCGGCGCGCCGCCATGTCGCTGGCGCTCGATGGGGACCTGGTGCTGATCCACGACCCCCAGCCGGCCGGGCTCATCCTGCACCGGCGCAAGCCGGGACAGCACTGGGTGTGGCGCTGTCACATCGACCTCTCGCGCGCGCAGCCCGACGTGTGGAACTTCCTCTCGCCCATCGTCTCCGGCTACGACGCGGCGGTGTTCTCGCACGTCAGCTTCGTGCCGCCGCTCGGCCTGCCGGCGTACCTCGCGCCCCCCTCCATCGATCCGCTCTCGGACAAGAACCGCGAGCTGACGCCGGAGGAACAGGAGGCCCTGCTGGCCCCTCTCGACCTGCCGGTGCGAAAGCCGTGGATCACCCAGATCTCGCGCTTCGACCGGATCAAGGATCCGCTCGGCGTGCTCGACGCGTTCGTGCTGGCGCGCAAGCGCGAGGACGCCCACCTCATCCTGGCCGGCGGAAGCGCCGACGACGACCCCGAGGGGGCCGAGGTCCTGGCCGAGGTGCGGGAGCGCGTCGGCAAGCGGACCGATGTCTCGCTGCTCCTGTTGCCGCCCGACGCCCATCTCACGATCAACGCGCTCCAGCGCCGCTCGTCAGTGGTCGTGCAGAAGTCGCTGCGCGAGGGATTCGCCCTGACGGTCTCCGAGGCGCTGTGGAAGCGACGCGCCGTGGTGGCGAGCGCCGTGGGCGGGATCCCGCTGCAGATCCTCCACGAGCGCACCGGACTGCTGGTGGGCTCGGTGCAGGGCTGCGCCTTCCAGATCACCCGGCTGCTGCGATCGCTGGATCTGAGGAAACGCCTCGGCGTCGAAGGGCGCGAGCACGTGCGGCACAACTTCCTGCACCCGCGCGAGGCGCGCGACTACCTGGCGATCTTCGCGCGGCTGGTGGAGATGGCGGGGGCGTGACTCTCAGCGTGCGTCGCTCCCGCGACGGACGCGACCGGCCTGCATCACGCCCCGGCGGATCCTACGGACGATCGGCATGGCGGCACGGTGACGGCTGCCGGCAATGACGGGAAGCGGCACCGGACGGGCTCGGCCGGCGCGGCGACGACCGGGCGTGCCGGTGAGGCTACGTCCCCGGCACCGCGGGCGCCGCAGCAGCAGGTGGCCGGTCCGAGTTCCAGATGTCGCGGATGTACAACCACGCACCGTTCGACCGGCGATGGACGGAAAGGTAGCTGCCGCTGTCGATCGTCGCGCCGGAAGAATCGACGACCGTGTAGGTTCCGCTGATCCAGCCGGTGTCGCCATGCACGCCCGCGCCCGTGACGGAGGCGTTCTTCAGCGAGATGCCGGCCGCCCTGGACTTGGCGGCATCGTCGCCAAGGAACGTCCTGATCCCCGGCCGGCCCGTGACCGCCGCTGCGCCGGGCGGCATCAGCAACGCATCCTCGGCATAGAGGTTCGCCATGCCGTCGGCGTCGGCATTCGCATAGTGCTCGAACCAGATGAGCGCGTCGGATCTCAGTTTGGCTTCGTCGGCGGCAGTATCCGGAGCCGGCGGCGCCTGCGCGCAGCCGCCCGCTGTGGCGAGAACCCCGAAGATCAGGAGTGCGAGCCATGGTTGCCTGAACATGCGATGCCTCCCGTATTGTGTGGTGATAGCTGCTACGTCCCCGGCACCGATCCCACGACCATCTTGGTCACGTCCTGCTTCTTCGAGTTGATGATCCGCATCTCGCCGCGCTTGAGCTGCGGGTCGTCCTTCAGATCCACGTGGAGCTTGAAGCGCTTCTCCAGCTCGGCGAACCGGCGGGCCTCCTGCTCGACGAAGTAGAGCGCCACCTCGGGCGCGACCTTGAGGGTGATGCGCTTCTCCGCCCCCATCGCTGCCACGCGCCGCAGCGCCCGCTCCAGTTTGACCAGCATGGTCTCGGGCGAGGGCACCTTCCCCAGCCCGGCGCAGTGCGGACAGTCCTCGGTGTAATAGTGGAGCAGGCTCGAGCGCTCGCGCTGACGGGTCATCTCGATCAGCCCCAGCTCGGAGACGGCGAACGCCTTGGTGCGGGCGCGGTCCTTGCGCAGCTCGCGACGCAGCTCCTCGAGCACGGCCCGCTTGTTGGCCTCGATCTCCATGTCGATGAAGTCCACCACGATGATGCCGCCGATGTCGCGCAGACGCAGCTGCCGCGGCACCTCGTGCGCCGCCTCCATGTTGGTGCGGAAGATGGTCTCTTCCTGGTTCTTCTTGCCGGTGAACCGGCCGGTATTGACGTCGATTGCCACCAGCGCCTCGGCGTGATCGACGCAGATGTAGCCGCCCTTCTTGAGCCACACCTTCCGCTCGAACGTCTTCTCGATCTGCGTCTCGATCTCATAGGCGTCGAAGATCGGGTCGTGCCCCTTGTACAGCTTGACCCGGTCGCGAAGCTCGGGAGAGACGCTCTTGAGGTAGGCCTGGATCTCGGCGAACGACTCCTTGTCGTCGATCACGACCTCGTCCACCTCGTCGGTGAAGAGGTCGCGGATCAGCCCGGCGGTCATCTCCAGCTCGCGATGGACCAGCGCGGGCGCCCGAACCCCGGCGGACTTGCGGTCCACCTTATGCCACAGCTTGGTGAGGTGCTTGATGTCGGCCCCGAAGTCGGGGTCGCCCTTGCCCTCGCCCGCCGTGCGCGCGATCAGCCCCACGCCCTTGGGCTTCAGGTCGGCGATGATCGCCTTGATGCGCTGCCGCTCGGCGCGATCCTCGATGCGGCGCGACACGCCGACGTGCTCGACCCCGGGCATGAGCACGCAGAAGCGCCCGGGCAGGCTGACCTGTTGTGTCACGCGGGGGCCCTTGGCGCCGATGGACTCCTTGGTGATCTGGACCAGGACCTCCTGGCCCTTCTTGAGATGGTCCTCGATCTTGAGCACCGGACCCCGGCGGCGCCGGCCGTGGTCGCCGTTCTCGTCCAGATCCGAGATGTCCTCGAGATCGCTGAGCGACTCCGCCAGATCCGACGCGTGCAGGAAGCCGGTCTTGGGCAGCCCCAGGTCCACGAACGCGGA
The DNA here is from genome assembly GCA_046716125.1 of Candidatus Eiseniibacteriota bacterium. Lineage (GTDB taxonomy): Bacteria > Eisenbacteria > RBG-16-71-46 > RBG-16-71-46 > RBG-16-71-46 > WS-11. The sequence goes on along the minus strand of JBKJXJ010000002.1, from coordinate 2,585 downwards.
CTGCATGCCGGGCAGAACGGCGTTGACCCGGCCCTTGTAAATGTCCCCGACGTGGCGGCGTTGTTCGGCCCGCTCGACCAGCAGCTCGGCCAGCTCCCCGTCCTCGAGGATGGCGATCCGGGTCTCGTAGGCATCGGCGTTGATGATGATGGTTTGCTTCACGTGGTCACCTTTCGGCGTGCGCCGCGCGACGGTCGGTTCATCCTCTTCCGTCGCGAGGGCGACAGCCTCGTCTGTGGGCGCCGCGCGACGCGAGCCCCTCACGGTCGCACTCCAAGGAGCGCGAGCGGGTCGAGGCGGCGGCCACCCGACTCCGTCCAGAGGGCGACGCGCTCGACATCCAGCGCGCGGACATCTCCGGACGGCAGCAGGAGTGCCACCAGTTCCTCCGGACGAACCGACGCGCGCGGGGTGAAGCGGACGTGCGCGTCGAGAACCGCCGGCGATTCCTCGGTCCCTGGCTCGAGAGCCACGATGGAAGGACGGGCGTCGAATTCGCGGACCTTGTCCTCGTTCGTCCGACGCACGATGACGTGCGACCGGTCGAGCAGTTCGGGGATACGGACGCGCAGCATCCCGGGAAGACTCTCCGGCGAAAGGCCGGCCTCCTCGAGATACGACCCGGGGAAACGGACCCGGTAGGACGCGCCCCCGAGCTCGCTCATGAGCGAGGGGATCTTGAACAGGATGGGCCGGTACGCCAGCACCCGGAGCCCGTCGGTAAGCACCGCGTTCAACCTCTCGGCGAGGTCGACGGCGGGCGGACGCGAGAACTCCAGGTCGAAGACTTCGGCCCGGGAACGATAGCCCAGCGGCAATGGCGGCCCGAACGACATCTTGATGTGCGGGTGGTGCCCCTGGGAGAACGCCAACGGCAACTCGGAGCGTCGTAACGACCGCTCCCATGAACGCATCAGGTCGAGATGCGAGGTGAAGCGCATCCCGGCCCCCTTCTCATACACGATCCGAAAACGCGTGCTGGTCTGGACACCGCTCGGGGCATGCTGGCCGCTCAGGTGCGGCGCCGCGAGGTGTCCGTTCTGACGAGGAGATACGGGGAGCCCGTTCGAGCGCCCGGCCCGGCCCCGACGCCCGAATGCGGTGGCCCCGGCCGACGCTTGGACCCGCGCCATGTCGAGCGGGGCGTGCGGGGTCTTGACCCACGGCCGCTGCGGGCAGTCGCTCACGCCGCAGGAGAAGCAGATGTCCTCGAGGCGGCAGTCCTCGGTGATCGCGGCCCGATCGGCTCGCAACTTCTCGCGCACCAGGAACTTCTTCGTCACCGGCGACTGCACCAGGTCCCAGGGCTGCTCGATCTCGATCGAGCGCTCGACCAGGTAGCGCTCGGGGTCCAGCCCCAATTCCTGGAACACCTCCATCCACGCGTCGAACTTGAGATGCTCGCTCCAGGCGTCGAAGCGGCAACCGCGCCGGTAGGCCATCTCGACCGCGGTCCCGAGCCGGCGATCGCCGCGCGTGAACACCCCCTCGAGCATCGAGGTCTCGGCGTCGCGGTACTTGAGCGTGACCGGCTTGCCGCGCGCGGCCTCGCGCAGGACCCCGAGTCGCCGGTTGAGCTCGGCGGTCGAGACCTGCCCGGCCCAGGCGAACGGCGTGTGCGGCTTGGGCACGTGCGGCGAGACGCTGGCGGTGATGCGGAAGTTTCTGTTGCCCTCGGCGCGCGCCCGCTGCCAGGCCTTGCCGGCCAGGTCGAGGATGGCGCGCAGATCGTCATCGTTCTCCCCCGGCAGCCCGCACATGAAGTAGAGCTTGGCGCTGGTGTAGCCCTCGCGCGCCGCGGTCGCCACCGACTGGAGCAGCTCATCCTCGGTATGGTTCTTGTTGATGACGTCGCGCATGCGCTGGCTGCCCGCCTCGGGGGCGAGTGTGATCGAGCCTTTGCGCTGGGACGCCATCCGGCGCGCCACCTCGACCGGCACGTTGTCGGGCCGGGTCGAAGGGAGCGCGATCTGCACCCGGCTCGAGCACAGCGCGTCGGCGAGGGCGTTGACCTGTTCGACGATCTGGGTGTGATCGGTGCTGGAGAGCGAGACCAGCGAGACCTCTTCGAGGCCGGTCGCCTTGAGCCCGCCCAGCACCTCCTCGAGCACCTGCTGGGCCGGCTTCTCGCGCACCGGACGGTTGATCATGCCGGCCTGGCAGAAGCGGCATCCGCGCGTGCAGCCGCGCATGATCTCGACCGAGAGCCGGTCGTGCGTGATCTCGCCGATCGGGAGCAGCGGTGCGGCCGGGTAGTACTCGCTCTTCAGCTCCTCCACCCACACCGTGTCCACGCGCGCCGGATATCCCGGCCGCGGCACCGGCACCAGCCAGCCCTCGGCGGTCGAGCGCGTGGTGTAGCCCGAGGGGACATAGATGCCGCGCACGTGGGCGAGCCCGGTCAAAAGCCGGTCGCGTGACCACCCGTCGCGCTTGGACTCGGCCACCAGATCCACGACCCGGTGGATGACCTCCTCGCCGTCGCCGATCACGAACGCGTCGATGAACTCGGCCATCGGCTCGGGGCTGAACGCCTGTGCGCCGCCCGCGATCACCAGCGCATGGCGCGCGTCGCGGTCCAGGGT
>JBKJXJ010000001.1:0-7439 GCA_046716125.1 Candidatus Eiseniibacteriota bacterium | reverse complement strand
CGGAGGTTGGTCCGACCCGCTCATTCCGCCTTCCACCCGAAACCCAGGCATGCCCGGATCGGGAGCCGCGGATATCGCGGGAACGAGGGGTCGTCCACCGAGCGGCGGCAGAGCCAATAGGTCGCGCACTCGGCCGGAACCTCGCGCGCGTGGCGGCAGTCGCGGCACAGCCCGATCGCGTCCGGCGCGGGGACGACCCCGGCGGTCGGCCCGAGCTTCCCGAACGGCCTCCCGATCAATCGCTCGTGCTCGACCTTCGTGCAGCGGTCCATCACCACGACGAGTCCGCCCTCCCGCGCGATCGCCGCGGCCTCCTCGTTGACGACGCCGATCTGGAGCCAGAGGGTCCGCGCTCCCACCTCGACCGCCGCGCGAGCGACTTCGGGCGTGTACTCGGGGCGCCGGAAGACATCCACCAGATCCAGCCGGCGCGGGACGGCGTACAGGTCCGGATGGCAGGTCTGTCCCAGCACCGACGACTCGTTCGGGTTGACCGGGATGACGGTGTAGCCCTGCCCCAGTAGATACTCCATGACCGCGTGACTCGGCCGGTCGGGCCGGGACGAGGCGCCGACCAGGGCGATCACGGGACGCCGTTCGAGCAACTCCCTGAGGTCGCGGTCGGGTGGGGCGTGCGGGTCGGGGCTCATGTGGGGCGAATCTATATCGCTTCGGGTGACTCTGCATCCGGGCTTGACTTGGGGCCTCGCCGGGCCCCAGATTCGCCCCCCTGTCCGCAGTCTCGCAGGCCACCCGGGCGGGCCCTGCGCATCCATCTGGGGGGGAGATTCGATGTCGCGAGTCCCGTCGTCCGTCGTCCGCGCGTTCCTGACCTCACTGCTCCTGACCGGTGCGCTCGGCACCGGGGCCGCCTTCGCCGCCACGGACGTCGGCAGCATCAACTTCATCCTCGGCCGCAAGAGCCTGGACAACGATTGGAACCTGGGCCCGCCTACCGCGGACACGACGGCGCGGGTCGGACAGCCGACGCTGGGCGTCGAGCTGACCTGGGGCCGGGAGGGCTGGCCTGTACTGGTCGCCTTCGACATCCTCCACTCGTACGATGACGGCATCACCCACATCCCGAGGTTCTTCACTATCCCGGCATTCAATCAGCGCCGGCGCGCGAGCACGTTCGAGGTCGGTCTGGGTGCGCGCAGATCTTGGAACTTCCTGGGCTGGTCGCCCTATCTCGGCGCCGGCGGGTCGTGGGTGCGCGCCAACGCCGCGGTCGAGATCATCGATCCCAACGCCGGCCAGTTCGGCACGGTGACCGCATCCGCCCATTCGCGGGAGTCCGCGTTCGGCTACTGGGTGGGCGGCGGGCTCTACCGTCGCATCGGGCCGCGGTTCCAGATCGGACTCGCGGGGCGCTACTCGAAGGCGACGCTCCCGGCCACGGCGCTGGTCGTGGAACAGGGGACCCTTCCCTCCGGCGTCACGACGACGCCCGAGCTCGACGGCGGCGGGCGGCACATCAATGTGGTCGTAGGCTGGTCGTTCCCGGGCCGCAAATAGCGACACCGTCGCCCCGAGCCCCCCGGTCCCGGCCGGCGCAGCGCGCGCAGCGCCGGCGCGGCGTGTCCGTCCATGCCGACGCGACAGTCGAGCCTCCCGCCGGACGCGGGTGGATCCGCGCGGCGTTCGGCGTCGCCATCGCCCTCGGCGTCGCGCTCCTCATCGTCGCCCTCGGCCCCCACCGGGTGGGCGACTACTTCACCGAGACCGACTTCTACGGCGGGTACGCGGCCGGCGCCAAGGCGCTCCAGAGCGGCCACCTCGATCCCGCGCGCTACGGCGTCGTGGGTCCGGGATACGAGGTGGCGCTGGCGCTGGTCGGTCTCGTCGTGCGCGACCAGCTCCTCGCCGCCGAGCTGATCTCGGTGCTCTCGGCGGTCGTGGGCGTGGCGCTGTGGGCGCTGCTCGTCGGGCGGCGCGCCGACCCGCGTCTCGCGTTCGCCCTCACCCTGTTCCTTGCCACCAACGGGACGCTCTTCCGTTACGGCTACTCGGCCACGACCGATGCCCTCGCCTTCGCGCTTCAGGCGCTGGCGCTGTTCCTCCTGCTCGCGCGCGAGCGCCCGCGCGAGGCGCTGCTCGCCGGCGTGGTCGCTGCGCTCGCCTTCCTCACACGGTACAGCGCGATCTACCTGCTGCCGGCGGGCCTCGTGGCACTCCTCGCGGGCGGCACGCTTCAGCCCCGGCGCGCGCGTGGCGCGTGGCTCTTCGCCGCCGGGTTCGCGGCGCCGGTCGTGCCGTGGGTGCTGTACTCGCTCGCGAACGGCGGGTCGCTCGCGCTCCAGCTTCACCACAACATCGCCTACGACGTGTTCGCCCGGGCGCAGGGGATCCCCTGGGACGACTATCAGAAGCTGCTTCAGCCCCAGTTCAGGTCCCTCTGGGACGTGATCGCGCGCGATCCGGGCGCGGTGGCGCGGCGCGAGCTGTTCAATATCTGGGATCACCTGCGGCTCGACGCGCTGGCGCTGCTGGGACCCGCGGTGGCCGCGGCCGCCGCCGTCGGCGTCGTGCTCTCCGCGCAGGACGGCACGCTGCGGCGCCTCTGGCCGCTCTGGCTCGCGGGCGCGCTCGCGTTCCTCGTCCTGGTCCCGGTGTTCTACTCCGAGCGTTACTCGCTGCCGATCCTCCCCATCTATGCGACGCTCGCGGCGGCCGCCTTCAGCTCGCCGCGCTTCGCGTTCGCCCTCGGGAAGAACAAGGCGGTGTGGCTCAAACCGGCCCTCGCTCTCCTCCCGCTCGCGCTCGCCGCCCAGACTGCGGCTCGGTTCCAGGCCCGGGTCATGGATCAGCTCCCGGTCGAGGTGCTGGAGTCCGCGCGCGTCCTGCGCGCCGAGGCGCGCCCCGGCGACCGGGTGATCGCGCGCAAGCCGCATGTCGCGTTCCATGGCGGAGTGGAGCCGCTGCCGTTCCCGTTCACGAGGACGCTGCCCGAGCTCGCCGCCTACGCGCGCGAACACCAGGCCCGCTGGCTCTTCTTCTCGTGGCCGGAGGCCGAGATGCGGCCCGATTACTTCTTCCTGCTCGACACGAGCGCCGTGGTGCCGGGGCTTACCGTGCGCAGCGCCACGTCCGGCCACCCCGCCATCCTCTACGAGATCGGTAGTCAGTTCGGGACTAAACCGAATTGGAGCTCCAACGACACGCTCGTGGCCTATCACACGTCGCGCGCGCGGTTGATGGTGAACCCGCGCGAAGTCCGGTCGCTCTACACGCTGGGCCTCATCGCCCGCGCCCATGGGCGCCTGGACGAGGCCCGAAGACATCTCGAGCTGGGGTACCGCCTCAAGCCCGACGATCTGCCGACCGTGCTGACGCTCGCCGATGTCTATCTTCGATCGAATGATGCTCAGCGCGCCGCCCAGGCCTACCAGCGGGCGCTCGCCATCGAGCCGGGCAACGTGCCGGCCCAGGTCGGGTTGGGCTGGGCGGCCCTGGTCGCCCGCCAGCCGGCCGATGCCGCGAGACTGTGGCGGGGGGTCATCAACAGCACCGGCGATGGTGCTACCCTGAGACGCATGATCGAGCTCTACCACGCGGTGGGCGATCCCGCGGCCGAGGCCGAGGCGCGCGCGGCGCTCGCCCGTTTGGGCGCGACGCCATGAGCGGCGTGTCGGCTCGCGTCGTCCTGGGGCTCCCGCTCCTTCTTGCCGCGCTCTCGTGCGCGCGTCCGGCGGATGGGCCGCCCGACCCCCGGATGACCGCATCGGGCGCCGACTCCGTCACGGTCGCGCTCTGGCGGTTCGACGAGGCGGCGGGGCTCCGCTGCGCCGATGCCGGCCCGTTCCGACTGGACGCCACCGCCGGGCCCGGCACGCGCGGGAGCTATGGCCGCTACGCCAGCGCGCGCGAGTTTACGCGCGCCATCGACTCGTTCGTGTACGCGCCGCACAACCCGGTCCTCGATCCCACGAGCGGCTTCACCGTCGAAGCGTGGGTGCAGCCCCGGGCGTTCGGCCAGTACGAGCTGACGCCGATCGCGGGGCGCTGGACCCAGGAGGGCAACGAGCAGAGCTGGGTGTTCGGGATCGTCGGCGCCAGGATCCAGCAGCCCGTCGCGCGGCTGCCGAGCCCCGGCTACTACAACCGGCTGGTGCGGGGCTCGGCCACCGGCCAGCTCATCTTCGCGTTCCAGCCTTCCGACGCCAGCTCGCCGCGCGCGTTCACCTCGATCCAGCGGCTGGTCGTCGATCGCTGGACCCACGTCGCGGTGAGCTTCGACGGCTCGGTCGTACGGTTCTTCATCGACGGACGCCTCGAGTCCCAGTACGCGACCTCCGGCCGCATCCAGGCCAGCCACGCTCCGCTGCTGATCGGCAACTACTTCGACACCCGCCGGCTCACCACGTTCAGCGGCGAGCTGCGCATGGTGCCGGGCGGCGACGAGAACCCCTACTACGCCTTCGAAGGCCTGATCGACGAGCTGCGCATCTCGAGCGCCGCCCGCACCGAGTTCCCCGGGGCGGGACGGTGAAGGGAAGGCCGCCCCGCACGTCCTCCGAACGTCTCCCCGCGCCGATGGGCGGGGACTGGCCGCTCTGGCTCGCGATCCTCCTCTTCGCCGGCAGCGGCTTCTCGGCGCTGGTCTACGAGATCGTCTGGTTCGAGCGCCTCGAGCTGGTGGTGGGCTCCTCGGCGATCTCGCTCGGCATCCTGCTCGGGACGTTCATGGGCGGGCTGTGCCTGGGGAGCCTGCTGCTGCCGCGCTTCGTGCCGCGCGGGGCGCATCCGTTCCGCGTCTATGCGCTGCTCGAGCTGGGGATCGCGATCCTCGGCGTGCTGGTCTACTTCCTGGTCCCGCTCATCGGCAACCTCTATACCGGGAGCGGTGCCCACGGCCTCCTGAGCGTGTTCGTACGCGCGGCGTTCGCCGGGCTCTGCCTGCTGCCTCCGACGCTCCTGATGGGGGCGACACTCCCGGCCATCGCCCGCTGGGTCGAGGCCACGCCGCGCGGCGTCGGCTGGCTCGGCATCTTCTACGGCAGCAACATCGCAGGCGGGATCGTGGGCTGCCTGCTCGCGGGCTTCTACCTCCTGCGCGTCCACGACGCCGGTGTCGCGACCGCGGTCGCCGCCACCGTCAACGTGGCCGTGAGCGCCCTCGCCTGGCTTCTGTCCCGGCGCACCGCCACGCACGCGACGCCGACCGAGGCGCCAGCGGTGCCGACTGCGACGGTCGGCGGCAATGCTCCGATCTACGTCGCGATCGCCCTTTCCGGCCTCTGTGCGCTGGGCGGCGAGGTGGTGTGGACGCGGCTCCTCTCGCTGCTGCTCGGCACCACGGTCTACACGTTCTCGATCATCCTCGCCGTCTATCTGATGGGGCTCGGGATCGGCAGCAGCCTCGGCGCCTCGATCGCGCGATCGAGCCCGCACCCGAGGCGTGACCTCGGCGTCTGCCAGGTGCTGCTCGCCCTGGCGGTCGCGTGGGCGGCGTTCATGTTGAGCCGCTCGCTTCCCTACTGGCCGGTGGCGCCCTCGCTGACGCGCGATCCGTGGATCGGGTTCCAGCTCGACATCGTGCGCTGCCTCTGGACCCTGCTCCCCGCCACCGTGCTCTGGGGCGCGAGCTTCCCGCTCGCGCTGGCCGCCGCCGCGCGCGGGCAGGATCCGGGGCGCCTGGTCGGTGGCGTCTATGCGGCGAACACCGTCGGGGCGATCGTGGGTGCGATCGGATTCAGCTTCTTCGTCATCCCGTCGGTCGGCACACAGGTCGCCCAGCAGATGCTGGTGGCGCTCTCGGCCGTTGTGGGCCTGGCACTGCTCGCCCCCGCCATCTGGCCGCCGTGGTCGAATGCGGCCCGGGCGCTCCGGTCTCTCGGTCTGGTCATCGCCGCCCTGCTCGCCGCGTGGCTGGTCGCGCGCGTCCCGGCCATCCCCGAGTCGTTGATCGCGCTGGGGCGCTACGTCGCGTTCCGCCACGCTCCCGGCAATCCCGTGACGGCGGACGGGCGCGACCCCAACGTGCTCTACGTCGGCGAGGGCCTCACCCAGTCGGTCGTGGTCTCGAGCAACGGCAGCGTGCGCGTCTTCCACGTGAGCGGCAAGATCGAGGCCTCGACCACGCCCAAGGACATGCGGCTCCAGCGCATGCTCGGCCACATCCCGGCGCTGGTCCATCCCGAGCCGAAATCGGTCCTGATCGTGGGCTGCGGCGCCGGGACCACGGCGGGAGTCTTCACCCTTTATCCCAGCATCCGCCGAATCGTCATCTGCGAGATCGAGCCGTTGGTGCCGAAGAAGGTGGCGCCGTTCTTCGCCACCGAGAACTACAACGTCGTCAACGACCCGCGCGTCGAGATCGTCTACGACGACGCGCGCCACTACATCCTGACCACGAAGGAGAAGTTCGACATCATCACGTCCGATCCCATCCATCCCTGGGTCAAGGGCTCGGCCGCGCTCTACAGTCAGGACTACTTCGAGCTGGTGAAGCGCCACCTGAACCCGGGCGGCGTGGTGACCCAGTGGGTGCCGCTCTACCAGGCGAGCGAGCCCACGGTGAAGGGCGAGATCGCCACGTTCTTCGAATCATTCCCGAACGGGACGGTGTGGGCGAACAACGACCAGGGCCAGGGCTACGACCTGGTGCTGCTCGGGACCGACGGCCCGACGACGATCGATCTGGACAGTCTCACCGCGCGGCTCGAACGCCCGGACCAGCAGCCGGTGAAGCAGTCGCTCGCCGAGGTCGGGTTCCCGACCGCGATCGACCTGCTCGCGACCTACGCCGGGCGCCGGTCGGACCTCTCGCCGTGGCTGGCCGATGCCCGGATCAACCGCGATCGCAGGCTTTGGCTCCAGTATCAGGCCGGCTGGGAGGCCTACACCGAACAGACCGACGACGTGTACGGGGCGATGGCGGCGTATCGGAAGTTCCCGGAGGATCTGTTCGTGGGGTCCGAGGCGATGAAACGGGCGCTGGTGACCGGGGGGAGCGCGCCGCCGCCGCAACGCTGATCAAACCCCCCTGTCAAGCCATTTGAGAATGTTACCCGAGGGGTCATCGTCAAGCCGTTTGCGATGTAACCCGTGCGGACCCGTCCCGGCGTCGTGCCAGGGCGGCGATGCGGTCGAGCTTTCGCTCGATCGTCTTGGCCAGCACGAACGGATCGGTCGTGGCCCGCAGCTGCAACAGTCGCTTCACTTCCTCGCGGTTGAAGTCCTTGCCGGCCCGCAGGCGATCGAGCGGCGTCTGCGGGGTGTCGTAGACCCGGGTGAGCCGCGAGCCGACGCGCACCTTGCGCCGCAGCTTCACCGAGGGCTGGAACAGGTTCATCATCAGCCGCAGCTCGTTCCGGTAGAGATCGTTGAGCAGCCCGACCGCGGCCTCGCTGTCGTAGCGGTCCCAGCCGATCAGCTTGCGGACGTGGGTCCAGTTCTTCTGCTCGATGTGGGCGTTGTCGTCCTTCTTGTAGGGG